>CAMYMO010000146.1 GCA_947259425.1 uncultured Ectothiorhodospiraceae bacterium
CGGTACTCGCAATAAATGAAGCAATTTATCGTCAGTGGTATAAATTTTTAACCTCATAGGGCGTCGAAAGCGGGGATTTTTAAATTTCATGCGACGATCTCTGCTACAATCCAGCCGGAAATTTTGCACGACCCTAGAAAATTAGAAATTTAGCGAGATTAAGTATGGCAGCATATCAACAGGAAATGGCGCGGCGTCGAACCTTTGCGATCATTTCCCACCCAGATGCGGGTAAAACGACATTAACTGAAAAGTTACTATTATACGGTGGTGCCATTCAGATGGCCGGAACTGTCAAAGGCCGCAAGGCAGATCGTCATGCGACTTCTGACTGGATGGAACTGGAAAAAGAACGGGGCATTTCGGTAACCTCTGCAGTGATGCAGTTTCCCTATGGCGATTACATTGTAAACCTGCTGGATACGCCCGGGCATGAAGATTTCTCTGAAGATACCTATCGAACGCTAACCGCCGTTGATTCAGCGTTGATGGTGATTGACTGTGCCAAAGGTGTCGAGGATCGGACTATTAAATTGATGGATGTTTGCCGTTTGCGTGATACACCGATAATGACGTTCATCAATAAACTCGATCGTGAAGGTCGTGACCCAATGGAATTGCTTGACGAAGTCGAGGATATCTTAAAGATCAAATGTGCGCCGATTACCTGGCCAATAGGAATGGGTAAATCCTTAAAGGGTGTGTATCACCTACTACAAGACAAGATTCACCTTTTTAGCGCAACCCATGGTGGTAAAATCCAAAGCGGTGAAACCATTGAAGGTTTAGACGATCCACGTTTAGATGAGTTACTTGGTGCAAACGCACAAGATTTTCGCGACGAGATTGAACTGGTAAGAGGGGCGAGTCATGAATTTGATCTTGACGCCTATCTTGCTGGTGAATTGACGCCGGTGTTTTTTGGTTCGGCGATTAATAATTTTGGGATTAATGAATTACTTGATTATTTTGTTGAAATAGCACCTCAACCCCAACCACGCGAAACGGATAAACGGATTGTCGATTCAAGTGAAGAGAAATTTTCAGGCTTTGTATTTAAGATCCAGGCTAATATGGATCCACAACACCGAGATCGAGTCGCTTTTTTACGAGTATGTTCCGGGACTTATAACAAAGGCATGAAAGTATATCAGGTCCGATTAGGAAAGGATGTCAAGATTGCCAACGCCACAACCTTCATGGCGAGTGAACGAGAAAATATAGAACTCGCCTATGCGGGTGATATAATTGGTTTGCATAATCACGGTACTATTCAGATCGGTGATACCTTTACCGAAGGTGAGGCGTTAAAGTTTACTGGTATTCCAAACTTTGCCCCGGAATTATTCCGTCGTGTGCAATTGAAAGATCCTTTGCGTATGAAAGCACTGCAAAAAGGCTTAGATCAGCTTAGTGAAGAGGGTGCCTCACAAGTCTTTCGGCCCTTAAACAATAATCAGATTGTGGTCGGGGCAGTTGGTATTCTGCAATTTGATGTAGTGGCTTTTCGGTTAAAGGCGGAATACAGTGTTGAGTGCCTGTTTGAGGCGGTGAATGTGAATACTGCACGCTGGGTAACCTGTGATGATGATAAAAAACTCGAAGAGTTTAAGCGTAAGGCAAGTGACAATCTGGCGATTGATGCGGGTGGTAGCCTGACTTATCTGGCACCTACCCGGGTAAACCTTGATTTAACAATGGAACGATGGCCGGAAATTGAATTTCATGCTACCCGCGAACATTGATATATTATTTGTTAGTTAAGCAGCTTATGCTTTGAACCACTTTGCGGCTTATACCGTATTCCCTATGTTATGCGCCGTTCAGGATGACGATACGCGGCGGAAGAAAGAGAAAACACACAGGCAGCAGCGATCGTTGTTCTTGGCGGTGGACATTATTTTAATCCACCCGACTATAGGAAGTACCGTATTTCTACCAACACAAGCCTGGCACATTTGGTACCGATTAGTTAAATACTAATTACCCGCTGAATCGCACCAAGTCGATAATCAGCATTTTCCTACAAATATTCAGAAAATAGTCCTTGCGTAAATGAACAGTGTTCACTATTCTTAGCTTTAATTAAACACTGTTCAGAATATTAGAGGGCGATAATATGGCACGTAGAAGTGATCATAGCCGCGAACAACTGCAATCGATGGCAGTGTCGGCTGCGATAGCAATCCTAAATGAGCAGGGGGTTGCTGGCCTGTCAGCTCGTAAGGTGGCCAAGTCTATTGGCTATACGGTTGGAACCCTGTACCTGGTGTTTAAGAACCTCGATGAGCTGCTTTTATATGTCAATGCTGCCACACTCGATGATATACACCATGCCATCACGGAGGAGGCGAAGATTCATTCAGAACCGACCCAGATTTTAACCACAATGGCTCGGGCCTATCTTCATTATGCTCAGCAGCATACTGCGCGATGGTCAATGCTGTTCTCACACCAATTACCGGAAGGCGAATCACTTCCCGACTGGTTTGAACAAAAAATAATCACAGTCTTTGATGGTGTCAAGCAGCCTTTGCAACGAATTCAACCAGATCTAAATGAGCAAGCGGTATTGCAGGCCACACGTGAGTTATGGAGTGGTGTGCATGGTGCCTGCGATTTAGGGCTGAGTAATAAGCTGAATATGGGCGAAGAGTTTCAGCTTGAATCTCTTATTGAGTCATTCGTAGAACATTATTTATTTGGATTTGCAAGGTCATAGAGGGCGTCATGATAAGAAAGATTTTTAAGGTTTTATTGAAGTTTTTTTATCGAGTTAAGATAGAAGGCGTTGAGCATTTTAATGAAGCGGGGGAACGTGTTCTTATTGTGGCGAATCATACTTCGTTTTTGGACGGTTTATTACTGGCCGCATTTTTACCCAAAAAACTAAGTTTTGCGATCAATACGCAAATATCGAAACGTTGGTATTCATATTTGATTAAACCGTTAGTTAATCTATTTGTAATGGATCCAACCAATCCATTATCACTCAAGTCATTAATACGATATGTAAAACAAGATCAACGTGTGGTGATTTTTCCGGAAGGACGAATTACCGTAACCGGTGCGCTAATGAAAATTTATAACGGTCCAGGTTTGGTTGCTGACCGTGCTGATGCGATGGTATTACCAGTCCGCATCGAGGGTGCTCAGTACACACCCTTTTCACGTTTGCGTGGGCGCGTGCGTTTACGTTGGTTTCCGAAGATAACCATTAAAGTTATGCCACCAAAGACCATTAGTGCGCCAGATAATGTTAAAGGTCGAGCGCGTCGCAAGTACGCGGGTAAGGTATTGTCAGATATTATGACAGACTTGATGTACGCAACAGGGAATTATCATCGAACCATTATGCAAGGTGTATTGGACTCGATGCAAACGCACGGACGAAAACATAAAGTCGTTGAAGATATTGAACGTCGCCCCTTGTCTTACCATCAATTATTAACCCGCTCGTTTGTGCTAGGGAATAAGATAAAGAAAGATCATGAACATGGAGACTATGTTGGGATTTTATTGCCTAACTCCATCGCGACCATTTCGGTTTTTTTAGCCTTACAAATACATGGTCGGGTACCTGCGATGTTGAATTTTTCCGCGGGCGCTAAAGGTATGTTATCGGCGTGTGAGGTTGCTACGATTAAAACGATTTATACCTCAAAGCGTTTTATTCAAATGGCGCGAATGGAAGATGTTGTTGATAAGTTGTCACAAAAG
>CAMYMO010000147.1 GCA_947259425.1 uncultured Ectothiorhodospiraceae bacterium
GTATTCTGCAGCAATCCTGGGATCAATTGTTCGTATCGGGCGATTGGCGTCAGTTAACATAACAAACACCGGTTGGTTTTCATCCGTCGTTTTAACTTTTGAATTTAGATCCGTAGTACGGGTTGATTGTTGATAGTTTTGTAATGCGTAAAGGATAGCATTACTCATATCACTGCTGCGCCCGGTGAGTGTCGCCGGGTCCAGTCGTTGTAGTTGGTAATTTAATAGTGAATAATCTGTGGTCAGCGGGACAAGCGTGTAGGCCCGTTCAGAATAAGCAATTAACTGAATACGATTTCCTTTTAACTGCTCAATGAAATGGGTTAGTACATTTTTTAATACGCTAATGCGTTGAGTGCGTACCCCGTTAACCAGATAATCACGTAATACCATGCTGACAGAGGTATCGACTAAAAAAACGATATCACGATGTTGCGGTGGATCGGGTAATTTTTTACCGACTTTATACGGGTGTGCAAGACTCATCGCAAATAAACTAATTAGAATGGTATAGCTTAATATCGAGAAAAATCGGTAAGCAACCCGTTTGGATTTCGTTGTGCCTGAATCAGGTAATAGGCTGGCTGCAAATGGATGACGATAAACTTCATGACTGAAGTTGTTTAGCCAGTTTACCAATGAAGGTAGCGGTTTATTCGTTTTAACAGTGACGAATATTAAAACTAACAGAGCTAATGGAATAGCAAACAACCACTCTGGATTGGCCAGATAGAGATTAGCTATGATATTCATAGCCGTGACTCCAGAAAAATAACCTGGGCCTGTTTTATTAATTCATTTGAGCGTTGTTCATCAACAGCCTGAGGTTGATAGCAGGCCTGTTGTAATTGTCGTTTAAACTTATTCCAGTGTGGATTATCAAGCTTGATGTAAGAAAGCTGAGCAGCATGATGGTATTGACAAAGGATTTTTTCGAGAGTGAGTAATTTGTTTTTTGGTTCGATCTCAGCCGCTGTATGTTTTAATAAAGACTTTATTTTTCTTTTTAAACGTTGCCGGGGTTGGCGTTGCCAGAACAGATAAGCCGCGAACGATAAAACGAACAGCAGGCCCATTGCCATCGACCACGACACCAGAACCTGATCATCTGGTGCCGGCGGCATGACGATATCCACCCATTGATTTTCGATTAAGGTGGTTTTACTCATGTTGTAGATAGCTCAGGATTGTTGGTTAACAGTTCGCTCGAACTGTCCACTTGTTGATAAAGTACCTGGCTTTGTTTTAGTTGTTGCTCGATCTGTTCAAGCCGGGTCTGTAATTGATCCTGGTAATATTTTTTCGTTCCTGGCGCTGTGCAATTGAGATCAATGATTGAATCATCATCCGGGTTCAATATTTGAAACTGCCCCTGATTGGGCAGCGTCTTTTCTATTGGATCAACTATGTGCAATGCGGATACAGTATGTTGGTTGCTTAATCCGTTGAGAGTGCTCAAATCTGAAGTGGTTAAGTCAATAAAGTCACTGACAAGAATGATCAGACAGCCGGGTGCCAAACGAGCTTTTAAGAGTCGTAGGCTTTTGGTAAATTGATCATTGGTCTTATCTTCGAGTGGTGGACAGGATGAAACAATGTGTTCGATTAAAGGCTGGAAGCCGCTATTTGAAGGTTTGGTTTCATACCAATGGTTTTCTTCATCAAGAATGATGCCGCCAATATCAAATTGTTGTGCCTGGGCCTTGAATAAATGATACAGCGCCAGGGTGGCTGCCTGGGTAACCTTGAGACGTACACGTGTTCCAAACCGCATGCTGGCGCGACGATCCAGTAAAATCCAACATTGAGGTCGGCGTTCTTCATGAAAGGTATTGATAAAAAGCTGGCCGCTATTGGCATAACGCCGCCAATTGATAAAACGAATGTTATCGCCGTATTGATATAAGCGTGTTTCCGCAAATTCAAAACCACTCTTAGCGAAAGGCGATAATTGTTCACCCAACATACGGTGATGAACCTCTAAATTTAAATCGAGTTGGGTTGGTGTGGCCTGGGCGGCGAGTTGACGTAATGTTCTGAGCTCAGATTCGCTAAGCAGTTGCGGATAGCGTTTATCACCGCTTAGTATTGACGTAAGGCGTAAGCGGTCTAAAACCGATTTTATCTTAAAACGGGGTTGCCATGCTAAGCCGAGCATTAGGGGATGGGCACAAGCTCGATTAAACGATCGATGATGTCATCGGAACTCACCTGGTTTGCCTGCGCGGTGTAATTCAACAGGATTCGATGCCGCAATACATTCTTAGCGATGGCAATTATATCATCCGGTAAAATATAGTCGCGGCCATGTAAATAGGCATAGGCACTGGCTGAACGCACCAGGGCCAGACTGGCACGCGGTGAGGCACCAAAGTTAACGTAGTCCTGCCATTCGTTAATCCATTTACCGATATCACGGGTGGCATGCACTAATTGAATTACATATTGTTCTAAAGAAGGTTCAATATGGATCTCGGCAACCTCATGTCGTGCACGTAACACGGTGTCGGGGGTCAGCCGGGTTTCGGTGGTATCGACGTCATCACCGAAATGTGTCTTGCGATCACGTTGTAAGATCAGTAACTCTTCATCCTGGTCGGGATAATCCAGTGGCACATGCATTAAAAACCGATCGAGTTGTGCCTCAGGTAACGGATAGGTTCCAGCCTGTTCGAGTGGATTCTGGGTGGCCATCACGATGAATAATTCTGGCAGGGCATGGGTATGTCGACTGACCGTTACTTGCTTTTCTTCCATCGCCTCAAGTAAGGCGGATTGGACTTTGGGTGGGGCGCGATTAATTTCATCGGCGAGTACGATCTCGTGAAATAACGGACCGGCAATAAATTCAAAGACATTATTTTTTGGATCAAACACATCGCTACCGGTTAAGTCAGAAGGCATCAGGTCGGGGGTAAATTGGATGCGTTGAAATGACGCATGCACACCTGATGATAAGGTCTTGACCGCAGTGGTTTTTGCTAAGCCGGGTGGCCCCTCGAGTAACAGGTGTCCCCCGGTTAACACACCGATCATGATGCAGTCGATTAAATGTTCCTGACCGACAATCACGGTTTTCATGTGGTCGCGTAAGGTGAGAAATTCTTGTTGCGTCTGCATAGTGTTTCGATCGTTTGTTGTTATTAACCCGTCTGCTAAGCATAGCAAGAATGCCAAGCGATGTTTTTGAGTCTGATGAAATCTTCAGGCAGCGAAGCGTGTTAGTCGTTAAACTGACTGCTGCCAAATGCGTAAGCTAAGCGGCCAGCGTATTGCGCGAATCTGTGCCGGATCGCCCCAGATTGCCGCCAGTTTTGTCGCAACTGCGTTTAACGGGTCATCGCCCTGCTCTTTTATATATAAGCGCACCGCTGACCAGGTGGCAAGATACCCCATCAATTGCGATAAATCCCAATGGGCCAGCATCTCGAACCTGGGCACATCGAGCTCTGCAAAAGGAAACTGTATATCTTCATAACCGCTTTCAATTAATGTGCGTTCAAACGGCCAATAGGGACCGACCACATCAAAGTAAAAGTGATTAATCACTTCGTCCAGCTCTGTTTCGATACTAAGCAGGCTATAACACCAGAGGGCCAAAATCCCGTTGGGCTTTAAGACTCGCCCGACTTCTTTGCTGAAGGTCTCCAGATCAAACCAATGCGCGGCCTGTGATACCGTGATCAAGTCAACACTGTGATCCGCCAGCCCGCT
>CAMYMO010000148.1 GCA_947259425.1 uncultured Ectothiorhodospiraceae bacterium
GATGCTTTGTTTAAGCAGGATGACGTACGCCATATCCTGGTTCGCCATGAACAAGGTGCGACGCACGCTGCTGATGGCTATGCCCGTTCCACTGGGAAAGCAGGGGTGTGTCTGGTGACTTCCGGTCCAGGTGCGACCAATGCGGTGACGGGAATCGCGACCGCCTATCTGGACTCAATCCCAATGGTGATCATCACCGGCCAGGTACAAACAGCGTATATTGGCTCCGATGCCTTTCAAGAGGTCGACTCAGTTGGCATTACCCGACCTTGCGTAAAACATAATTTCCTGATCAAAGATGTTAATGAAATTGCGAGTACTTTGAAGAAAGCTTTTTATATTGCCACAACCGGTCGCCCTGGCCCGGTGGTGGTCGATATCCCGAAAGATGTCACCGATCCCAATATCAAGGTGCACTATGAGTACCCAACCTCCGTTGATATGCGTTCGTATAATCCAACGACAAAAGGCAATAGTCGCCAGATTAAAAAAGCGCTTGAGTTAATCACCAGTGCTAAACGGCCTATGATCTATAGTGGTGGTGGTGTCATCCTGAGTGGTGCGCACAAAGAACTGACCGATTTCACCCAAAAGTTGGGTTATCCGATTACCAATACCCTGATGGGTTTGGGGGGGTATCCTGGTACGGATGAGTTGTTCGTTGGCATGCTGGGAATGCACGGTACCTACGAAGCCAATATGGCGATGCACGATTGCGATGTATTGATTGCCATCGGTGCCCGTTTTGATGATCGGGTCACCGGTGATGTTAAACATTTTTGTCCGGATGCCAAGATTATTCATATCGATATTGATCCATCGTCAATATCGAAAAATGTTCGAGTTGATGTACCAATCGTGGGTGATATCAAACAAGTGCTGACGGAAATGAATAATGAACTGAGCACATTTTCGAATGCGGATGATAATGACCTGGCAAATTGGTGGAACCAAATCAACCAATGGCGTAGTAAAGATTGTCTTGGTTATGATCGAAAAAGTGAGTTGATTAAACCCCAATATGTGATTGAGACTTTATACAATGTCACAAAAGGTGAAGCATTCGTCACCTCGGATGTTGGCCAGCATCAGATGTGGGCCGCGCAGTTTTATAAGTTTAAAAGTCCTTATCACTGGATTAACTCAGGCGGCCTGGGCACGATGGGGTTTGGCTTACCGGCCGCCATTGGTGCACAACTTGCGCACCCAAAAGCCGAAGTGGCTTGTGTGACGGGTGAGGCCAGCATTCAGATGTGTATTCAGGAACTCGGTACGGCAATGCAGTACATGCTGCCGCTAAAAGTGGTGAGCTTAAATAACCGCTATATGGGTATGGTGCGGCAGTGGCAGGAATTTTTCTATGAAAGCCGTTATTCGCATTCCTATATGGAAGCGTTGCCCGACTTTGTTAAATTGGCAGAAAGCTATGGCCATGTCGGCATGCGTATTGAAAAACCGGCTGATGTTGAAGGTGCACTGAAAGAGGCCTTTGGCATGAAAGATCGATTAGTCTTCCTCGATTTTATTACCGATAAAACAGAGAATGTGTATCCAATGATTGCCGCCGGCAAGGCGCATAATGAAATGCATATGTCATCGGATCGGGAGCTAGCCTAATGCGTCATATCATTTCAATGTTAATGGAAAACGAATCTGGTGCATTATCGCGTGTCGCGGGTTTGTTTTCTGCGCGTGGTTATAATATTGAATCACTCACGGTGGCACCAACTGAAGATGAATCGCTGTCGAGAATGACGATCGTGACCACGGGTTCTGATCAGATAGTTGAACAAATAACCAAGCAACTTAATAAGCTCGTTGATGTGGTCAAACTGGCGGATATTACCGAAGGTCAGCATATAGAACGAGAGTTAATGTTGATTAAATTAAACGTGGTTTCGCCAGAAGTGCGGGATGAAGTGAAACGTTTGATCGATATATTTCGTGGTCGCATTATCGATGTGTCCGAAACGACCTATATTTTGGAATTGACGGGGACAGCTGAGAAACTGGATGCGTTTATCGATGCGGTTGATAACAATCTTATTTTAGAGACGGTTCGTTCCGGTGTATCCGGTATTGCTCGCGGCAACAAAAGCCTGGGCTTAACCGTTTAAAACAAATTTAAATTTAAGAACCTGGAAGGAAAGAATTATGAATATTTTTTACGATAAAGATTGTGACTTATCAATTATCAAAGGTAAAAAAGTCACCATCATTGGTTATGGTTCGCAAGGGCATGCCCATGCAAATAATCTAAAAGATTCTGGTGTTGATGTTACCGTCGCATTGCGTGCGGATTCTTCTTCAGTCGCAAAAGCAGAGGCATCCGGTTTAACCGTTAAACCGGTTGAAGAAGCGGTTAAAGCAGCTGACGTGGTTATGGTATTAACCCCTGACGAATTTCAATCGCAATTGTACGCGAACCAGATAGCACCGAACATTAAAAAAGGCGCGGTGCTGGCGTTTGCACATGGTTTTGCTATCCACTATAACCAAATCGTGCCTCGTTCTGATCTGGATGTGATCATGATTGCCCCTAAAGCACCCGGTCACACCGTTCGTAATGAATTTAAAAATGGCGGTGGTATCCCTGATCTGATTGCCATATTCCAGGATGCCTCTGGCAAAGCAAAAGATATCGCTCTATCTTATGCGTCGGCCATTGGTGGTGGACGGACCGGTATTATTGAAACCACCTTCAAAGATGAAACCGAAACCGATTTATTTGGTGAGCAAGCGGTTTTATGCGGTGGTTGCGTTGAATTAGTTAAGGCAGGGTTTGAGACACTGGTTGAAGGCGGATATGCACCGGAAATGGCCTATTTCGAATGCCTGCACGAGTTAAAATTGATCGTTGATTTGATGTATGAAGGTGGCATTGCCAACATGAATTATTCTATCTCGAATAATGCTGAATATGGCGAATACGTTACCGGCGAGAAGGTGATCAATGATGAAAGTCGTAAGGCCATGAAACAGGCCTTAGCGAACATTCAATCTGGTGATTATGCCAAGAAGTTTATTCTCGAAGGCCAAACTAATTATCCTGAGATGACGGCGCGTCGTCGTTTGAACGCGGCCCATCCGATTGAAACCGTTGGTGGAAAACTTCGTGGCATGATGCCGTGGATTACCGCCAATGCCCTGGTCGACAAAGATAAAAACTAAAAAATTAATACTTAGCCGCTTTACGCTCACTACTATCCTGTCGTCTTGAGTATGCGGCTTTGTATTTTTCCTGGAAGGTAATAAAGATCAATGATCGCACGTGAAGGCCGTAATATTATTGGGCTGTTATCGGCTGCCATGATAGTGACCCATCTTGTTGTCGGCGCTTACGTGTGGCCTGTGTGGGGTATCGTACTGGTTGTGATGTATTTATATCGCGACCCGGAACGTGTTATCCCGTCTGCCCCGCTTGGTTTAGTCAGTCCTGCAGATGGTGTGGTTAAGAAAATCCAGAACCAACTGGATCCCTTTCTAAAGCGCGAATCAATTTGTGTGAGTATGCAGATGAACTGGTATGGTGTATTCGTACTACGCGCGGTCACAGAAGGCAAAATCATGCAACATTGGGTACATGAGTCCAGCAATAAACATGAAGCGGCGTTTGATGGTCCATTACAGCACGCCATCTGGATTCAAACCGATGAACAGGATGATATCGTGATCGCGATCCATGCCGGTGGACGATATCGTAAG
>CAMYMO010000149.1 GCA_947259425.1 uncultured Ectothiorhodospiraceae bacterium
ATTAAAACACACTCTTCTATATACCTACTATTATATAGTGTTGTTATTTACACCTTTAACCGTATTGGCCGAAGTAGCTCCTGTTAGTAAAGAAAACGCTGAGCAACAGCAATCTGAAACAGTCGAAAGGACTTCTGAAATTGAAATGGAATTGGCACGTGATCGGGAAATTAAATCTGAAGAAGATCCGGTGGTGCAAGGTCAAAACGAGCGACTCGAAAATCCGGTAAGTTGGTTTTTTAGACCTGACGAATTTAAGATTTATGGCAGTGCGCGGATTCGCTACAGGCATACCGATACCGATTCATTCTGGGGGGATGGTGGTTCGCGAGTCGGTCTGGCTGGACATAATAGATTAAATCCAGGCATACGGTTATTTGTCCGTGCTGAATTAGGTATAAATTTATTGGATGAATTTGATTTGCTCTTTAGTCGCGGGGATCGCACCCAGGGTAATAAATTCGGTGATACGGTTTTTATAAGATTAATGAACGCCGGATTTGAAACACCGGATAGTTTCGTAACGATAGGAAAAAGTTGGTCCACTTACTATCAAGTTTCCAGTTTTACCGATCGTTTTCAGGGCGCGGGGGCGAGTGCGAGTGGTACCTTTAATTCAAATACGGATGGTGGTTATACCGGTACTGGGCGTGCAGACCGGGTCATACAAGCTCGGTTTTTGGTTAATACTTCTGAACGGCTTGGACGTCTAAAACCATTCAAACTAAATCTTCAGTTCCAACATGGAGAGCCTATACCGAACTTTGAAGAATTTAATTATCAAACGACAATTGGCTTAAGTGCCATCCTGGAAACGCGAGATGATATTTCATTTGGGATAGCTTATAACCATGCCATTATTGATGATGACGATATAAATTCATTAAGGGGGTACGGAATTGATGGTGATGCAACTGCCTTGATAGTTGGTTTACGTTGGTTTGGATCAAATTGGTATCTTGGTACGGTTGTCTCACGGCTTGAAAATCATGAAGCGACGGATGAAGACGTCTATTTTGATGGTATTGGTTGGGAAGTGTATAGTCAGTATAACGTGTACGATAAATGGTGGGCAATTGCCGGGTTAAATCGTCTTAAACCAGATAAGGATGAAATCATGGCTGGTAAATTTGAAGTCGACTATAGTATTTTGGGTATACGTTATGCTTTTAAGGATTTTCAACGAATGTTATTTGCGAACGCACGCCTTAACTCAAGCCAAACACAGGACGGAACCGAGCTCGGCAATGTATATACGGTTGGGATTCGTTGGGATTTACCGTGAAGATACGATTTTTGCCGTCTATTTAGTTAGTTGTTTGGTGTAGATTAGAATATTCATATGTCGAGTAAAATATGAAGAAATTAATACAGCCATTATTTGCCCTGATATTAACACTCTCTTGTGGTAGCTTCACTGCTATAGCAGCTGCTGATAGTGGCAATTCACAATTTTATGATGCGCTTGATGGACGCTTTGATATCTCCGGTTATTTATCTGAAAATGCCTACGGCTTTTTACCGGTCCCTATAATCATTACCGATCCGGCGGTCGATGGCGGCTTGGGGATGATGGGCCTGTTTTTTCACGAAACGGATGAAGAGAAAGACAAACGATTAGAGGCCATGCGATCCGCCGATCGTGATGCGGCTCGATACTTAATCCCTCCGAGCGTTTCGGTTGCTGCCGGTGCTTACACCGGAAACGATTCCTGGTTTGCCGGTGGTGGCCATATGGGATTTTTTAAACAAGGCCGGATTCGTTATCTGGGCGGTGGGGGATACGGTGATGTTAATCTGGATTATTATGGCTCAGGAAATGTGACCTTGCAAAGGCCAGTAGAACTCAAGACCAAGGCATCAGGCGTATTTCAAACATTGAAATTTAAAATTAAGGATAGCCCCTGGTTTGTTGGTGTCTCACAGCGTTATATAAATGCGAATATTAGTCTAAATAGTTTGGGAGATATTAGTAATATCTTACCGCCTGATTTTGTTGATGAATTATTACGGTTGTTTAATATCGATGTAACCACATCAGGCATTGGCGTAAATTTGGAATACGATAGTCGAGATAATATCTTTTCACCCCATACTGGCTATCGTTACACATTTGAACAATTATGGTATCGGGAGTTTTTAGGTAGTGATATTGAGTACGAATTATTTAGTTTTCAAGGATTGAATTACTGGACTTTGACCGAACACTGGCGTTTAGGTTTAAAATTAGATAGTGAATATGCAAGGAGCGATTCATTGTTACCGCCTTTCGCTACGCCTTCAATTAACCTGCGTGGTATCCCTGCTATGCGATATCAGGGCGATTTTATTGCTGCTACTGAAGCTGAACTGACCTGGCAAATTGATTCACGCTGGAGTGTGGTTGGTTTTGCAGGTATCGGTAAAGCGTCAAACAGTGTTTCTGATTTTTCTGATGCACCCTCACGAATTACAAAGGGAGCTGGTTTTCGCTATCATATTGCCCGGCGGTACGGATTCGATATGGGGATCGATATTGCTCGTGGTCCTGAGGATACCGTATTTTACATCACTGCTGGCTCAGCCTGGGGTAAGTAATATAGAGGGAGAATAAAGGCGTATTAGAATTAATCTTTTCACAATTTAGTTGAGCTGATTTAGTTTAATCCAAAGGATGGAAGGAGTTATTTTGATACAAACAAAAAACCATTATGGCTAACCACGTTTATAGTCGACCTACAAATCTCATTTTCAGGGTTCTCATAGCAACCTTTATTGCCCTGTTCTCAACGGTTTCATTCGCGCAAGATGATAAAGAATTTGATAGAAAGGATACGGGGTTCGGTATCGGTTATGCACTGGTACGTTTTGATACCAGTTTTAAATTTACCGATAAACAAACGGATCAGTCTCTTTTTGTTGATGCAGAAGGCACCTTTAATTTACCGGATTATGATGCGATTCCCGTTTTATACGGAACCTATCGATTTTCACCAAATCATGCCATTGGCTTTTCATATTTTCGGGTAAGTCGCCAGTCATCAATTATAAATATTGACGAAACATTCGATGATGTACATATTATCGGCGAAGCCACGTTCAATGACGATACCCAGTTTCTAAATATTTCCTATGCCAATACCCTGCATGAGGATGACCGTAGTCGAATTTTAGGGCTATTCGGGCTTACTGTATTGGACGTTCGATATGTTTTTGATGCGGAAGGTACCATTACCTATGATAATATGACGACAGTGGGTACGTTGCGTGAAGACACTGGAGTACTTGCACCGATGCCCCAGCTCGGGCTTGATTTCTGGTACGCCTTTACGCCAAAGTGGGGCATTAGCACCAGGGTTTCGTTGGTTGCAGGCAGCTTTGATGATATACGTGGCTTTGTGATTAGCAGTAATATCAATGCAAAATATCGTTTTAGTGAGAGTGTCGGTGCCATATTTGGTATCTCTTATTTTGATGCTGACTTCATCATTGAGGATTCACTTGAACGAACGGATGTGGAATATAGTTACGATGGTGTATTTGTGGGCCTTCATGCACTATTTTAAGTTATTTGATAATAATATATTAAGTAGTATTTAATATATCGGTATGGTCAATTTAATACTTGGGGCCTTGTACCAAAAAAAGATAGGGAAATAGTTATGCCAGCTGAAAAGCGATTTTACTTTGCCCCCTGGGAAAA
>CAMYMO010000150.1 GCA_947259425.1 uncultured Ectothiorhodospiraceae bacterium
CCGAGTCGAATGCGGCTAGCAAAGAAACATTTTGCTCTTCAATCTGTTCTGGATTGTCTTTATAAAAATCATCGACACGAATTAACACATCCTGAAAGCGTGGCATGCCATGTTTTTCAGTAACGGGAAAGTAGGTGCCGGCAAAAAAAGGAATCTGATCATCGGGCGTTAAGATCATGGTTAATGGCCAACCACCGGGGCGCTGATTTAACATCTGGTGGGCGGTTTGATAAATCTTATCCAGATCGGGGCGTTCTTCACGATCGACTTTAATATTAATATAACGTTGATTCATCACTTCAGCCGTAGCCGCATCTTCAAACGATTCATGTGCCATGACATGACACCAGTGACAAGCAGAATAACCAATCGATAACAAGATCAGTTTATTTTCCTGCTTGGCCAACTCAAGCGCCTCTTGACACCATGGCCACCAGTCAACAGGATTGTGTGCATGCTGTAGTAGGTAAGGGCTTTTCGAATTGCTTAGCCTATTCGTGTGTCGGTTTGGATCATTCATGTCCTGAACTTCATTTTGTGCCTTGAATTTGTGGTAAAGTCAGCAGGTTTTTCCAATTCCGGAAAATATAATCTGGAAAAATACAATCCTGGCTTTGCTGCCCGTTGCTAAATTAAGAGTAAATTATTTTATGTCTGCTTCTGATGTTTATATTGTTAAATTTGAGCCCGTTGCTTTTGAGATATTTGGTTTTGCTATCCACTGGTATGGTATCACCTATTTAGTGGCATTTATCCTGGGTTGGATGGTGACCCGTTATCTTGCCCGTACTCACCCAAACTGGAATGTAAAACCGGCACATGTCGATGACTTACTCTTTTATATGGGGCTCGGGGTCATCCTGGGCGGACGCATTGGTTATTTGCTGTTCTATGACATCGGCAACATTATTAATATGCCATCAATCGGTGAGGCGCTATTCCGACTCATTTCAATTCACCAGGGCGGCATGTCTTTTCACGGTGGATTTTTGGGCTGTATGCTCGCCTTGTGGTTTTACAATCGTAAGTACAAACACGGCTATTTTGTGATTGTCGATATGATGGCCATCATTGCCCCGCTTGGGTTACTGGCAGGTCGTATTGGCAACTTTATCAATGGTGAGCTTTGGGGTAAGCCCAGTGACGTCGCCTGGGCAATGATTTTTCCAAAGGCCAATCCAAACCCTGGCATAGACGCTGATTTGCCGCGTCATCCTACGCCGCTTTACGAAGCAGCCTTAGAGGGCGTGGTGTTATTTATCGTGATTTGGGTCTTTTCTCGAAAAGATCGGCCGACGATGGCGATTTCAGGTGTCTTTGCCCTGGGCTATGGGCTCGCGCGTAGCTTTGTCGAATTTTACCGTATACCCGACGCCCACATCGGATATCTGGCTTTTGGCTGGCTTACCATGGGGATGATTCTTTCTGCTCCACTAATTGTGGTAGGAATAATACTTTTGTGGTATTCATACAACAATAAAAACGTGCAAAAAGCGTAAAAAAGCTTTTCAAGCGAGTTTAGACTGGGTATAGTTACTTCATCTGAGGGCAGTTCTGCTGTTTTCAGATTTATTGAAGTTTCATTCCCTCCCCCATTGGAACAAAGCGCTGCTGGTTTACCAACAGCGCATTTTTTTTGTGTGTAATAATGCTAAGTATTTGATTTCTTTAATATAAATATTCCAAATCCAAGCTGCGAGAGTTTCATGATAGTATGCTGCACATCTTGGGGTTGGACGAAATGGGAGCAATGAATGAAGCAGTATCTCGAGTTGATGAAGCATGTACGAGATCATGGAGTTAAAAAAGAAGATCGCACCGGAACAGGTACCCTCAGCGTATTTGGTCACCAAATGCGTTTCAATTTGCAAGACGGTTTTCCCTTAGTGACCACCAAAAAGTGTCATTTACGTTCCATCATTCACGAGTTGCTGTGGTTTTTAAAAGGCGACACTAATATTCAGTACCTAAAAGAAAATGGCGTCAGTATTTGGGACGAGTGGGCCGATGAAGCGGGGAATCTTGGCCCGGTTTATGGCTCACAATGGCGCTCCTGGCCAACCGCCGATGGTCAGAGCATCGATCAGATTAGCCAGGTGGTGGATCAGATCAAAAACAATCCCGATTCGCGACGCTTAATCGTCAGCGCCTGGAATGTCGCAGAAGTTGAAAACATGGCCTTGCCACCGTGCCATGCCTTTTTCCAATTTTACGTCGCCGACGGCAAACTATCCTGCCAGCTTTATCAACGCAGTGCGGATATCTTTTTAGGTGTACCGTTTAATATTGCCTCCTACGCGTTATTAACCATGATGATCGCGCAGGCCACTGGACTCGAAGCAGGTGACTTCGTGCATACACTGGGTGATGCACATCTGTATCTAAATCACTTAGAACAGACCAACGAACAATTGAGTCGCGATCCATTGCCATTACCCACGATGAAGATCAATCCTGCGATTAAAGATATTTTTGAATTCAGTTTTGATGATTTCCATTTGGATAATTATCAGTTCCATCCACATATCAAAGCCCCCGTTGCCGTTTAACGCGCGAGTTTAAAAATGGCGAACAAACCCCTGATATCATTAATCGCGGCGATGACTCCCGAGCGAGTGATCGGCATCGACAATACCTTACCCTGGAAACTGCCTGCAGACATGAAGTGGTTCCGCCAGCATACCCTGGGCAAACCCGTGGTGATGGGGCGCAAGACCTATGAATCATTCGGGGCCAGACCTTTGCCGGATCGACATAACATTGTGGTTAGCCGCGATAAACTTTACGATGCCGGTGATGCCTCAATAGCCTATTCGATTGATGACGCGATCGAAAAAGCTATCGAACAAGAACCGGACGTGAATGAAATCATGATCATCGGCGGCGCCAGCTTTTATGAACAAACCTTGCCGATTGCCGATCGTATGTACATAACCGAAGTGCAAACAACATTAAAAGGCGATGCCTGGTTTCCAGAGTTTGACAAAGCGCAATGGCAGGTGAGTGAGACCCATTTCTACGATGTGGATGAGAAAAACAACATCGCGATGACCTTCACCATATTAAACCGTAACGCGTTGTAAGCCTGGCGCGATAAATAACGTGAAAGAATGCAATCAATGCGGAAAATGTTGTTTTAAATACGGCAATGGTGGACTGTCGGCATCGGCAAACGAAATCCAAAGATGGGAAACCGAGCGGCCGGATATTTATCGATATGTTCGTGATGGAAAAATATGGATAAGCCCCGAAACCGGCAAACAATTAGAACAGTGTCCCTGGCTAAAACAAATACCCGATCAAACTAAATACCGTTGCGACATATACGATACGCGCCCAAATGATTGCAAGTATTATCCGACCACGATCGAAGAAATGATCAGAGATGAGTGCGAGATGTTAGAGAGCCGAGATTTAATCAGGCCGAAACTTGCCCAGAAAAAACTCAATAAGATCATGGCCGCGAGTCGACCACCATTTAAATAATGTCGTGAACTACATTCAGCATTAAGCGCTGTAAAGTATTGATTCACTTAGAAACACTAAAATTATAATGCACTTCGCCACATAACAATCACTTGCTATGACCAAGGCTGTCGTTCTAAAGTATTGTAGTAATGGAATATAATCAAAACTGGGGAGTTATATGGCATGAAGATAACGTGTTTATGCGATAT
>CAMYMO010000151.1 GCA_947259425.1 uncultured Ectothiorhodospiraceae bacterium
CCATTTTAGCCTGACCCTGTTCAATTAATTCAGGATGCTCTGAAATACCAGCTGGCACTGTTAACAGGTCTTTATATTTTCCATCTGCATGTAAGTGGGTCGATAATATTCCAGCCTCTTCACTTTCCTGCAAAATGACTGCTCCAGCTCCATCACCGAATAATACGCAGGTTGAACGATCTTCCCAGTTAATAATGCGTGATAATGTTTCTGCGCCAATAACTAAAGCCGTTTTTGCCTCACCGGTTTTAATGAATTTTTCTGCCACTGAAAGAGCATAAACAAAACCGGTACATACTGCTTGCACATCGAATGCGGCACATCCATGGATATCAAGCCGTTCCTGTAATAAACATGCGGTGCTGGGAAAAATACGATCAGGTGTGGTTGTTGCTACGACGATTAAATCAATATCCGATGTATTAATGCCCGCTGCTTCAATGGCTGCACGTGCCGCACGTTCAGCTAAGTCACAGGTAGTCTCATCGTCATTAGCAATGTGGCGTTTTTTAATGCCGGTACGCTCAGTAATCCACTCGTCAGTTGTATCCACCATTTTTTCTAAATCATGGTTTGTTAATACTTTTTCTGGCAAGTAAGAGCCGGTTCCGATTATGCGTGCGTAACTCAACTCTCTTCCTTTACCTGATCAAGCTGACCTTCTAATTCTTTTCGTATCATATTAGGGACGTCTTTAATGACTTCCTGACGTGCCTCAAGTATAGCTTTACCAAATGCATACTGATCTGCACCGCCATGGCTTTTAATTACTATACCATTAAGCCCTAACAAACTTGCGCCATTATATGCCCGGGGATCTAAACGTTTACCAAAGGCCTTTAATACGGGCATAGCTATTATGGCTATTAATTTATTTAATATGTTACGTTTGAATTCGGCTTTCAAATAGGTAGCAAACATTTTGGCAACACCTTCGCTTGTTTTAAGCATCACATTACCAATGAATCCATCACATACAACTACGTCAGTTGGGTTCATATATATGCCATCGCCTTCAATAAATCCAACATAGTTAAGACTGCATTCATTAAATAAACGGGCGGCTTCTTTGACTCGTTCGTTTCCTTTAATCTCTTCTTCACCAATATTAAGTAAACCAACGGTTGGGTTGGGATTGTCATCAACAGCACTGGTTAATACTGAACCCATAACTGCAAACTCCAGTAGATGTTCAGCGGATGAGTCAACGTTGGCACCTAAATCCAAAACATGAGTGTGCCCTTTTACGGTTGGTAAAGTTGTACAAATTGCAGGGCGATCAATGCCTGGCAATGTCTTAAGTACAAATCGTGCCGTTGCCATTAACGCACCAGTATTACCTGCGCTAACCGCAGCCTGAGCGCTTCCATCTTTTACCAAATTAAGAGCCACCCGCATTGATGAGTCTTTCTTTTTGCGTAAAGCATGGGATGGTAAGTCATCCATCTCAACCGTTTGAGAAGCATGTTGGATAGACAGGCGTTCACTTACACTGGCGTCAATAGACTTTAATTCTGATTCAAGTCGAGATTTATCGCCTACGAGAATTAATTTAAGATCTTGCTGACGTTTTAATATATGAACTGCTGCTGGAACCGTGACGTCTGGCCCATGATCACCACCCATCGCATCCAATGCGACAACTATGTGGTCTTTATTGTTATGTTGAGACATATAATTTGTCTTTGTATAAAGAACTACGGGACATGATATTCATGTCCCGTAGTTCTTTATATAATTGGTGGATTCCGTTTAATCGTTGTTATTGGTTTCAATAACTTTACGACCACGGTAATAACCATCAGCACTTACATGGTGACGCAAGTGAGTTTCACCTGAAGTAGGCTCTATAGATAGAGTACGTTCAGATAATGAATCATGTGAACGACGCATACCACGTCTTGATGGTGTTACTTTGCTTTTTTGCACTGCCATAATGTTGCCTCACTACTTAAAAATTAGTCATCTCTTTTCAACTTAGCCAATACCGCAAAAGGATTTGGTTTCTCTTCCTCTGGTACCTTTTCTTCATCTAAGCCATCATTTATAAATCTGGCGGCTTCACAATCACTCAGCTCATGCATCGCAATGGTTGGTAACGCCAGGAGGAGTTCATCCTCAATCACATCATTTAGTTTTAGTGGGATCGATTCCACCAAATAGGGTTCATGCTGTAGCGGCATTTTAGCCGACTCTTGCTCAGATCTCACCCACGCCAACTTGATGCTTAAATCAATTGGGTAATCATATCGCTCAAGGCAGCGTTGGCAAATCAGTGCCAGGCTTGCCTTGAGATGTCCCACAACCTGTGGAACGCCAAAATCATCAATATCGAAGTCTAACACAACCGCAACTTTTCCAGAATCCACTTTCAAAAGCGGTTGTAAGCGCTTGAATTGCTTGAGTGGAATCTCCCCTTCTAGATGAGCCCTCGATTCGGTAAGCCGAAAAGGGTCGATTTCGTGGGGCAGTCGCACAATATGCTTTGACATAGGCCGCGAATTCTAACGATCCGCCTGATCCGTGTCAAAAATATGTAGTGTTTTCACGTACTTTTATGGCCTTTTCTTACCTTTTTATTAAACTTGACATAGCCCCCACCCAGGTTGGCAGAATACCCGTTCAAGGGAGCCTGAATGATTAAAAAGATACTTATTGCGAATCGAGGTGAAATTGCGGTTCGTATCGTACGAGCCTGTGCCGAGATGGGCATTAAATCGGTAGCCGTGTATGCAGAGCCTGACCGCTACGCCCTGCATGTCAAAAAGGCGGATGAGGCCTATAGCCTTGGTCCAGACACGGTCGCCGGCTACCTCAACGCGCACCGTCTGGTCAATCTGGCCAAAGCGGCGGGTTGCGATGCCTTGCACCCTGGTTATGGTTTTTTATCAGAAAACCCGGAATTAGCCGAAATCTGTGAACGGCGTGGTATCTATTTTATCGGTCCTACACCTGAGGTAATCCGTAAAATGGGTGATAAAACCCAGGCCAGGAAGGCCATGGTGGCTGGGGGTATCCCCGTGACTCCAGGCAGTGAAGATAATTTAACCGATCTGAAAGAGGCCCTTCAATTAGCGGATGATATTGGTTATCCCATTATGTTAAAAGCCACTTCTGGCGGTGGAGGCCGGGGTATACGGCGTTGCGACACGGCCGATGAGTTAAAACGCAACTATGATCGTGTCATCTCCGAAGCCACCAAGGCCTTTGGTCAATCTGAAGTGTTTATAGAGAAGTTCATTGCCAATCCACGCCATATTGAGGTCCAGATCCTGGCTGATAAGCATGGCAATGTTATCAGTCTGTATGAACGCGATTGTTCTATACAACGCCGCCATCAAAAGCTGATCGAGATAGCCCCTTCTCCGCAATTATCTGAAGAGCAGCGACAGATGCTTGGCGAACTTGCCGTAAATGCAGCCAAGGCCGTCGGCTATACCAATGCGGGGACGGTTGAATTTTTACTTGATGAAAATGAAAATTTTTACTTCATGGAAATGAATACCCGTCTACAGGTAGAGCATCCCATTACTGAAGTGATTACCGGCATAGATATCGTACAGGAACAAATTCGAATCGCATCGGGATTAAAACTCCAATACAAACAGCAAGACATACAAAAACGCGGATATGCCATTGAGTTTCGTATCAACGCTGAAGATCCTAAAAATGACTTTCTACCCAGTTTCGGCAAGATTACTCGCTACTTTGCCGCAGGTGGCCCCGGTGTTCGAACCGATGGTGCTATTTATTCTGGTTACACCATCCCGCCCTATTACGACTCGATGTGCGCCAAGCTTATCGTCTGGGCACTAGACTGGGATGCCGTATTAGACCGGGCCGAACGTGCGCTTAACGACATTACCGTATCCGGTGTTAAAACAACCATCCCATACCAGTTTGAAATTTTAAAATCTGCTGAATTCCAGTCTGGAAAATTTAACACCGGTTTTATCGAAGAACATCCCGAATTAATCAATTACTCAGTACGTATCTCAAACCGCGAACTCGCTGCTGCCATTGGTGCGGCCGTAGCCGCCAGCATGGGCTTATAGTTATAAGAGAAGACGAATGACAAAAATAAACATCACTGACACGATTTTACGCGACGCACACCAATCCTTAATTGCCACACGTATGCGTACGGAAGATATGTTACCCATCTGCGAGAAACTCGATCAAGTTGGTTACTGGTCACTCGAGGCATGGGGAGGCGCTACTTTTGATTCATGTATTCGGTTTTTAAAAGAAGACCCGTGGGAACGATTGCGGAAACTAAAAGAAGCTTTACCCAACACACCATTACAAATGTTATTGCGCGGTCAAAACTTACTGGGTTACCGACATTATGCGGATGATGTGGTGAAAAACTTTGTGCAGAAGACGGCTGATAACGGCATGGATGTGTTTCGCATCTTTGATGCGTTAAATGATTTACGAAACCTGCGAGTCTCAATCGAATCGGTGAAGAAATCTAATAAACATGCGCAGGGTGCAATATGTTATACAACCAGCCCGGTTCATGGCATTAAACAGTTTGTACAAATGGGCAAGCAAATGCAGGACATGGGCTGTGATAGTGTCGTCATAAAAGACATGGCAGGTCTGCTTACACCACATGTTACCGGTGAATTGGTATCTGAACTGGTGAGCAATTTATCCGTTCCTGTTCATATACATTCACATGCGACATCCGGTCTGGCCGAGATGTGTCAATTAAAAGCCATTGAAAATGGAGCAACCGGTATTGATACGGCTATTTCTTCCTTTGCCGGTGGCACCAGTCATCCACCAACCGAGAGCATGGTCGCAGCACTACGAGGTACGGCGTTTGACAGCAAGCTCGATCTGGAATTACTGCAGACAATTGGCTTTTATTTTTACGATGTCAGAAAGAAATATCACCAGTTTGAAAGTGACTACACCGGAGTTGATACCCGTGTACAAGTTAACCAGGTTCCGGGTGGAATGATTTCCAATTTAGCTCATCAATTAAAAGAACAAGATGCATTAAATCGAATGCAAGAAGTCCTTGCTGAAATACCGAATGTCCGTTCAGATCTTGGTTACCCGCCTTTGGTTACGCCAACGTCACAGATTGTTGGTACGCAAGCGGTGATGAATGTTATAGCTGGCGAACGTTACAAGACGATTACAAATGAGGTAAAACTTTATCTAAAAGGACGATATGGGCAAGCGCCCGGTAAAGTAAATGAAAACGTCCGGCGCCAGGCGATTGGAAGTGAAGAAGTCATTGATGTACGTCCTGCTGATCTACTTCCAGCCGAATACAATAAACTAAAAAAAGAAATCGGTGATCTGGCCTTAAACGAAGAAGATGTATTAACTTTTTCGATGTTTCCAGATATCGGGCGAGATTATTTGCAACAACGAAAAGATAATAATCTGGTACCTGAGTCGCTCGATGCTTTTAATGATGATGCGAATTCTGCTTGTATGGCGGCAACTGAATTCAATGTGGCTATTCATGGAGAGACATATCATATTAAAGTAAACGGCACTGGATATCGAAACCAACCAAGCCGCCCCTATTATATAAGCATAGATGGCGTACCTGAAGAGATTTTAGTCGAACCTTTAGACAGCATCTCTGTTGGTTTAGAAACAAATGGCAATAGTGACCCCGGTACAACCTCATCTGACACGAATGGACGTCCACGTGCAACCCAGCCAGGCCACGTGACGACTTCAATGCCGGGTACGATAGTCGAGGTGATGGTTTCAGAAGGCGATACTGTTAAGGCGGGCGATGCAGTACTCATCACTGAGGCAATGAAAATGGAAACCGAAATTCAGGCACCTATATCCGGGACCATAAAATCTATTTTTGTAAAAAAAGGTGACATGGTGACACCGGATGAAATGCTGATCGAGATCGCCGATTAAATTGTTAAGGTGACGATAAGTTTTTCGGAGTATACTTGTCGAAACCACTTTTTAATCAATTATAGATATTCTGAACAACCCAAACATGAATATGCAGTTAGTCCTGGCCTCCACTTCACCCTTCCGTCGAGCGATTCTCGAAAAACTTAATATTGAGTTTGATACTGTCGCACCAGGTAATGTTGATGAGACACCGCTTCCAGGAGAGATCCCTGAACAACTCGTCTCACGTCTGGCAGAAGCAAAAGCACTGGACGTTGGGAAAACAATGTCAAACGCCCTGGTGATTGGCTCCGATCAGGTTGCCGTTGTCGATGGTCAGATAGTTGAAAAGCCAGGCAACCATGAAAACGCCATAAAGCAACTAAAACGAGCCTCGGGTAAAAGAGTGAGTTTTCTGACCGGTTTGTGTTTATATAATACAGAATCGAAACGTGTTCAGGTTGAGGTGGTTCCCTACAATGTTATTTTTAGACATTTAACGGATAGTCAAATTGAAAATTATTTATCTGCCGAACAGCCCTATAATTGTGCAGGCAGTTTTAAGTCAGAGGGAATGGGCATTGCTTTGTTTAAACGGCTTGAAGGCGATGATCCAAACACCTTAATTGGTCTACCACTTATTCGATTAATTAGAATGTTAGAAAGCGAAGGCTTTATGATTTTATGATTAGTTTAATTGAATGCGTTGTCCCCAGGGAATTGGATGCTTCCCTTTTACTAACCAGATAACTGGATAAAAGGGATCCGAATCTGGAAAACTACCTTCTGCATCCGTAAAATAGATTAATAAATCCGGTGTTCGGTCCAGCGTTTCAGTCCATTTAAAAACAGGTCGAAAATCGGTACCACCTCCCCCCTTGATGGCTTCGGGTAATTCGAACTCTTCCCATGGTTCAAAGGTCCACGGTCCCTGCTCTGCTAAATTTGCATCACAGGCGTGTAATAATATTCGGGCACGCATCTGTCCTTTAATTGAATCAATCTCACTGACAAATTCTTTCATTTCAGCTTGTGATATAGAACCACTGGTATCTAATGCAATGACAACATCAACCTGACTACTTCGTAAACTCGGAAATATAGCCGGATCACCACGACGGGTTGAAGGCCTTGTATAGCTATAATCATCTCGCGCTAATGAAGTCATATAACGTGCAAGTAACATTCGCCATGGTAATTGGGGCTGAATTAAAAAATCGACCAATCGTGCCATGTCGCCTGATAGCTTACCGGCCTGCATCGCCTGTTGCGCAGCACCCGCTAAACGTTGTTGCCATTGCACACTTAGATTATCTTGTTCATCTTGTGATAAGGGGGGTGGTTGCGGAGCGCCCTGAGAATTTTCATCTGGTTGTTGTTGCGGGCTGGCACCATTGTCACTGTCATCCTGATCTTCTGGTTTGGGTGGTGGTGGTTCAGGAGGTGGGTTCTGGTTTTGTTGCTGCTCATTTGGCTGATCATAGAGATGCTGATCCAGTGTTTGTTCGTTTTCATTATCATCAAGGCATGGATAAATCTCTTCAGCGGTCATACCATCAAACTCACGTAGATTTAACGATCCAGGAGGCGCCTGCAAACCGTCTTTGACCAGCAATGGATTAATTGCATAATCGCATGCAATGTCCCAGCGATGTTTTATGCGATGTTCGCGACGAGCAAAATGCGACAAGGCACAGTGTAATGCCTCATGCGCTAATATGAATTGAGTTTCAGATAAACTTAGCTGTTCAATAAACTCTGGATTATAAAAAAACTTGCGTGCATCTGTGGCCGTGGTAGTACACCACTCCGGATCCGCCATGATCATCGGTAGCCGCAAAACCAATGCGCCCAGAAAAGGCTTATCGATTATTAATTTGGTTCTTGCTGCCGCAAGTTTGTTTTCTATGTCGAGGTTATCCATTTAACCTTTCTTCTCAAACCATCATACCCGCGGGGCACTTTTCCCGCAAAGGCGGGAATCCAGGGTATAGTTACAATTAAATATTTAGATTCCCTCCTCCGAGGGAATGACGTAAAACACTCAAAAGTGTTTCTTAAATTATTGACTCTTGCTTACATGTTAGATATGTCTGACATTAACTTTCATACAACATTAAATCAGCCACATCATTTGACCAACGCGCGAACTCGGGGACTGAAAAAATATCTTCGCCAATGGCACGATGCATATCTGTAACCAACATCACCCCCATCTCTTTTTGCGGGAATCGACCGGCATAATTCAATATATGTCCATGAATTGTTTCAGCGTCATCATTATCCTTCGCACGTATTGATCGACCGACTAAGGCCGTCGCAACCGCATATTGAAGATCAATTTCTTTCGGTGCTGGTACATCTTCGCCTTTTACAATGGCATCCAGATCGGGTAACTGGTCCAGATTGTCAACAAAGGCTTTTAGTTCAATGCCAGCGGCTGGACCAATACAGGCTTGCAATGCCCCTAACAACAAGTCATGAGTGCTCTCAAATTTTTGTAATGCTCGATGAGCAAATTCCCAGGAACGTGGCGATGGAAACGCCGTCGGGTTATGCGCAGGATCAAAATCAAATAATAATTCAGGTCGAAAACGTACGAAGGCAATAATGCGATCATCGATATTATTTTTATACGCCCAGGCAACCCAGTCATCGGTATTGATCTCGACATCAAAATGAGAAAAGCGATTCGCTAGCGGTGCGGGCATAGTATAGGTCACGCCACGATCACCTTGACGGTTACCGGCGGCGAAAATAGCCCAGCCATCGGGAATTTGATAATTACCTAAACGGCGGTCAAGAATAAGCTGGTATGCAGCCGCAGACACACTCGGTGGTGCAGATGTAATTTCATCTAAAAACAAAATACCCTGCTCCCCATGTCTTATCGCATTTGGTAGCATAGCCGGCACCGCCCACTCGACCATGTCTTTTTCTCGAAAAGGAATTCCCCGTAAATCGGACGGTTCCATTTGCGATAAACGGATATCTATAATGGGTACGGACTGTTTATCAGCGACCTGCGCAATTATTTGCGACTTACCGACACCTGGTGGCCCCCATAACATTACCGGGGTATGATGGCCAGAAAGGGTACTTTTAAATTCAGTTTCTAAAACGGTTTGTAAATGAGCAGGTCTCATAATTCACTCTTAGCATGACAACAAAATTTTGATTAAGGTAATTCTCAACTTCATTAGAATGGTAGGTACCCTGGATTCAGTGAAGTGAAAACGATCTGCGTATTGTAATGCAATTAGATAAAATATAAATGCTGATTTTAACCTAATTAACCTTGTCGCTAGTGCGCGTTAAGAAATTGTTATTTGGTTGGTGGAAATTGCATTAACATCTTTTCGACGGTCTCATTGATCACCGCAGTCGACTTTTGAGGATCGGAGTGCCCGGCTACCGCCTGGGTACTGATACCACGCCAGACCAATTTATTATTCGCAACCTCAGTCACATCTATCAACAGAGTTCCTTGATCATATGCGTGCACTTGAGTACCTGTACCAATACCTATACTACCATAGCGTCCGTGTGAAGAACGCCCAATCGAAACGCCTCCGCTAACATTGTCTGTTCGAATTTTTTGTTTTACGGTAACGTGATAACTGATATAAAAATCTGGTTTACCAGAATCAATCTGTTTATATTGTTTGGCGGACAAGTTAGTTACAATCGCCTTCCTGATTCGCTTGTCGATTAACTCATTCGCCGCATTCTGTTTTTGTGAATCATCGTTCGGTTTCCAGGCAAATGTTTTTAATTTAGAAAAATCATATCCCTGTTCATAATCCTGACTAACGGTGATACCGGAACAAGCCTGTAAAGTGATTAGGATAAAAGCCAACATGAAACTACTAATTATCGATTTCATTTTAATACCTGTTTTTAATTTCTAACTTAGTTCTTGTTAAATAATACTGTCGAGCTAACTGCTTTGACCTCGGTCATGGTAAAAGCCTTTACATCACTATATAGTAAGCAATTATGCATTAAAACCACTAACGAACGGTGGTATATTGTTGTACCATAAGTGTCCATCAACATTTTTTTTATTAAATATACAGAAAAAATGGGTATTTACTACATCATGAAGCGTTTTATTCTATTCTCGGTTTGTTATTTGATCGTCAGTGTATCCTATGTATATGCGAGTGAAAATGAACCCGATAAATTCCGTATTGCCCTCGGCGGATATGTTGTAACCACTTTCGATTCGACGATCTCGTTAACCGAACCCAATATAGGCGCCGGGATATCACTCAGCCCCGAAGACACCTTAGGTTTGGATCACCGACAAACCGTCTTGCGTCTGGATGGGTATTACCGATTCAATAAAACACATGCACTTAGTTACTCCTGGTATAGCCTCTCTTCAACAGGATCCAAAGTGGCCGAATCCGAGATTTCCTGGATTGACCGTAATGGAGATGAAATCACCATCCCAATCGGTGCACGGATAGATAGTGTGCTTGACTACGATATATTCAAAGTCGGTTATTTGTATTCGTTTTATCACAGTAAAAAGGTGGAACTGGTCGTCGGCGCTGGATTCCACATCACGCGCTTAGAATTAGGCATGGAAGCTGAAACAACCTCTTCTGGAGTCGATGCCAGTAACGTTGATGTTACTGCGCCACTACCAGTGATTTCACTAGGATTGAAATACAATGTCACTCCAAAATTCAACTGGCACATCAAGTCAGAAGTGTTTGCCATTTCCTATGATGAGTATGATGGTACCTACACCGATGCGACTTTAGGAATGGAATACCGGGCCTGGAGAAATGTCGGGCTGGGTGTTGGCCTGGGCAGTAACGCCCTGGATTTAACCCAGACTACGAGTGACTATAAATTAAAATACAACAACCGACTCACCGGCATTCATGCCTATATCGCCGCGTATTTTTAGCGCCTAAACTTCCGAAAACTAAAATCCGGCCTTGGCATACCATTCTTTGGCCTTGTCGGCATCTTGTTCAACGCCATTTCCCTGCTCATACATCTGCGCCAGGGTTGTTTGGGAGCCAGCCAGGCCCTGCTCTGCCGCCAGTTGGAACCATTTAGCCGCCGCCGATGAATCTTGATCGGCACATTCGCCTTCTAGATACATAAAACCAAGACCATGTTGTGCAATGGCGTAGCCTTGTTCAGCAGAGGCCGTCATCCATTTGAGTGCATTTTCACAGCTTTTTACCACACCCAGGCCATTTTGATAGATTATGGCGATTCGATGCTGGGCATCGCTGTCTCCCGCTTCGGCAAAGGGCATAAATAACCTCAGTGCATTTGCAAATTGCTTGGACTCAAAGGCAGCCATTGCACTGGCGAGGTTAATATCATCTGAATCGGCCATTTTTTACTCCGTTATTAGTTCACTATGAAGGCTAAGTCCTTCACTATATTAATCTTTTCTAACATTAACCTTATATTCGGTCTCATAGAATATCCCAATCGGGGCAGTCGGGTATTCCCAAATCAACTTTCCCTATTGGGATATATAGCTAAGTGATTGTCATCGCTATACTTCAGCCCTTTTCGAGAATGAGGAAAGCCTGTGAGCACGGTTTCCGTCAATTCGCTAACCGATTCTGAATTGGCCTTGCGGTCAAGCATCCAGAAGGTGGCGACTGGCCCAGAATACAGTAAAGACTTGTCATATGACGAGGCCTATGCAGCGATGTCGCAGATCCTGTCTGATACCGCCGATCCTGTGCAGGCAGCGGTATTCTTCATTGCCTTACGTATGAAACGCGAGACGGATGATGAAAATAAAGGCGTTCTACAGGCCATTATTGACACCGCTGAGATAGCAACCGCGGATGTTCCCGAAGTATTGGACGTTGCTGATCCCTATGATGGACATACTCGCGGATTGCCGATGGCGGCCTTTATTGCCCCGGTAATGGCTTCATTAGGTATTCCTTCGGTTTGCCATGGTTTAGAAGCCGTTGGGCCAAAATTTGGCGTCACCCACCGTAAAGTCTTACGTGCGGCAGGTAAAAATGTCGATATGACGGTAGCACAGGCCACGGCACAACTTGCCCAAGCCGATTCTGCCTGGGCCTACGTCGATCAAGCCGCTTATGCCCCTAAATTGCATGATTTAGTAGCGTTGCGGACTCGAATTGTAAAACGACCGGTTTTGACCACTGTTGAGGTACTGGTTGGCCCCATTCGTGGTCAGAAACAAACCCATTTGTTAACCGGCTATGTGCATAAGGCCTACCCGCCCATTTATGCAGAATTAGCTCGCTTTGTCGGTTTTGATAATGCGATGATCGTACGCGGTGTTGAGGGTGGCGTGATTGCGTCTATGCAACAACCGGCTAAACTGTTTAGCTACACCAACAAAGGTGAAGAATCCGATATTGAGATCAATCCTAAGGACATGGGTATTGAACAAGAAAGCCGTGCCGTGCCGATTCCGAAAGATTTACCAAAAGATGCAGCCAATGAACTGGATATTGATGCTGCCTCAACCCGTGCCGCCGAACTTGGACTGGATGCCTTAAATGGCAACCAAGGCCCCGCTTTCGACGCACTGGTATATTCAGCCGCTATTTGCTTAAAACAATTAGGCCGTGCTGATGATTTTGCATCTGCAGCGAAACGAGCTCGCGATGTGCTGACTTCAGGTAAAGCACTTGCGCATTTTAACGCAGGTTAATTTACCTAAACGAATTTAGTTAATTCAATTTTTCTAAATACTTAAAGTATCGATACTTAAGAGGAGATAACGATGAACTCACAGGACCTAAAAATCTATCACGACCATGTAGAGGCAATGGAAAAAGCCAATGTTGACCCTGAATACGTACAAGGTTGGCAAGGTGGTTTTTTGATTAACCCTATTCGCGAAGAGCAACGTGTTAACGATGCTTACAGCAGTGGTTATGATGATGGCACAGAACGCAACATGGATAACTACAAAAACTTTTCTAAATAAGTTTTTGTTTAACTAGTTATTCTAGTTGTTAGAATAGAAAAGGCGGGTCGCTCCCGCCTTTTTTATTTATGTAATATTATTCTATGCAAGTAACGCAACGCTCTATATAGCAATTCTAGCTGTCATTACTGCTGTCTCGTTAATTCGTCATTCAATGACCAAAATTCTTTCCTCCGTCATTCCCGCGGAAGCGGGAATCTAGTTTTTGATTTTAATTAAATCTAAATTCCCGCCTCCGCGGGAATGACGTAACGTAAGCGGGAATGACGTTACATTAAAAAAGGCGGGTCGCTCCCGCCTTTCTTTATGTCTGTAATAATATTTATGCGAGCAAGGCCACGCTCTTTGCCTGAGCATACACTTGTTTGCCAGGTTGTAACTCAAGCACAGCAGCCGATTTACGAGTGATGCGTGACAACATTGGCACCCCTGCTACAGATAATTTAACCGTAACCTGAGATGGCCCTTCATTATTAATTTCTTCGACCGTTGCAGGAAATATATTTAATATACTGGTGTCGGATTGATGCTCGAGCGTTAAACTAACATCACGCGCCGCCACTCTAAGTCTTGCCTTATCGCCTACTGATAAATCACTACGAGTGACCGTGAAGCGTCCACCCGCAAAATCCAGATACGTTAAATCATATTCATTATCGTGTTTAGTAACAGCCGCTTCGATCAGTGCTTCTGCATCGTCACCATGCGCAATCGGAAGATCAAGTCGGGTCAGCATATCGCCGATCGCTCCGGTGGCTTTAATATTACCGGCCTCCATCAAAACCAGATGATCGGCCAGGCGCGCAACTTCATCTGCCGAATGACTAACGTAAATGACGGGGATGTCCAGTTCTTTATGCAAGGATTCCAGATAACCAAGTATCTCTTGTTTGCTGGCCTGATCTAAAGCCGTTAGTGGTTCGTCCATTAATAATAACTGTGGACTCACGGCCAATGTACGAGCAATGGCCACGCGTTGTCGCTCTCCGCCAGATAAATGAACGGGTTTACGATCAAGTAAGTGATCGATGCTTAACAGCTCAATAGCTTGCTCAAGAGTAATCTTTCGCTCGGATTGTTTTGTACGGCTAAGCCCATAATTAAGATTACCTCGCACATCCAGATGAGAAAATAGATTAGCCTCTTGAAACACATAACCTAAGGGACGTTGGTGCGGTGGAACAAAATAGTCTTTATCCTGCCATTTCGTATCACGAAATTTTAAATAGCCGTCGAGATGATGATCAAGCCCGGCGATTGATCGTAACAGGGTTGTCTTGCCACAACCGGACGGCCCAAAAATTGCGGTCACGTCTTTTGCAGGAATGCATAAATCTGCCTGTAATGCAAAATCATCCCAATTAATATTAAACCTGGCCTCGATCACAGGTGCACCACTCTGAATCGACGATTAAGTGCGTAGACTACGATTAACATCAAAAAAGACATCAATAGTAAACCGCCCGATAACCAGTGAGCATGTACGTATTCCAGGCTCTCGACATGATCATAAATGGCAATCGATACCACTTGAGTTTCGCCGGGTATGTTACCGCCGATCATTAACACCACACCGAACTCACCTAACGTATGTGCGAAACCAAGAACTGCTGCGGTAAAAAAACCTTGCCTGGCAAGTGGAATGGCCACTGAAAAAAAACGATCCATTGGTGACGCGCGTAAAGTAGCAGCCACCTCTAAAGGACGTTGACCAATAGCGCTAAAGGCATTCTGAAGTGGTTGTACGACAAACGGCATCGAATAAATTACAGAACCGATTACCAGCCCCGTAAAAGTAAAGGCTAGAGAACGCCCGCCCATTGCTTCCATTAAGCCGCCAACCGGACCATTTGGTCCAAGCGTGACCAGAAGATAAAACCCCAAAACCGTTGGAGGCAATACCAATGGCAATGCCACCACGGCTTCGATTAAATATTTAAATCGCCATTGTGTACGCGCAAGCCACCAGGCAAACGGGGTTCCTAACACTAACAAAATGAGTGTGGTAATGAACGCCAGCTTAAGCGTAACCCCAAGAGCAATAAGATCGGGTTGACTAAACATTATGGTATATCGTAACCATGGTGATGAATGATCTTCAATGCTTCTTTACTTTTCATAAAAGACATAAACTCACGGGTTACTTTAGTGTCTTTTATGATAACAGCTTGCTGATCAATCGGGGTGTAAAGTGTCTGTGGAACTTCCCAATATGAACCTGAGATTTTTTGATTAGATGTTATTATTTGGGAATAAGCCACAAAGCCGATTTCAGCATTACCGCTATTTACAAACTGGAATGTCTGGTTAATATTCTCACCACGTACAATCTTACTTGTTAATCCATCATATAATTTAAGTTTTAACAAAACCTCTTTTGCTGCTTGACCATAAGGTGCCAGCCTGGGATTAGCCATAGCAAGATAACGAA
>CAMYMO010000152.1 GCA_947259425.1 uncultured Ectothiorhodospiraceae bacterium
ATAAAACACGGTTGGCTAGAAAAAATAAAACGGCATTTACGTTACGGTGGAAAATTATTTGGCATCTGCGGTGGTTTTCAAATGTTAGGTAAACAGATTCATGATCCGGATGGTATTGAAAGTCGGCCGGGCAGTTGTCAAGGATTGGGCTTACTGGAATTCGAATCGATCTTACAAGCTGAAAAGACATTGCGTAATGTGGCGGGCAAGCTCTTAACTGATAACTGTGACTTTAGCGGATATGAGATTCATACCGGAATCAGCCAGGGTCGGGCATTATCAAAGCCGTTTGCCGAAGTGGATGGCAGGCATGACGGTGTGGTGTCGACGGATGGGCAAATTATCGGTACCTATATGCATGGTTTGTTTGAGAAAGCCGAGGCAATGCAAAGTATTTTACACTGGGCTGGTTATAAAATAGATGAATTAGCAGATTATAATCAGGTCCGTGAGCGTGAAATTGACCGCATGGCGGACGCGGTCGAGGAGAAGCTTGATCTTAGCTCAGTCGTTAATAGCGATAATATTTAAGATCGAGAGCTTGTATTTACCTGCGAGCTTCGGGATTTACGTAAGCATCAACCACCGGTGCTCGTGGTCTGGGGTAAACATGATGCATTTTTTCCAGAAGCCGGTGCGGAAGGTTACAAGAAAGATGTTAGAGATATTGATTACAATATTCTTAATACCGGGCATTTTGCCTTAGAAGAAGAATATGCTTTTATCACCAGGAAAATGCGCCATTTTTTGAGTAGCCGAAATATTAAATAAGGTTTGGTCTTTTATTATTTGAATGGCCATTTACGGATGGCCATTCAGTATCCTGCCGGTTACGCCATTGGTTTCTAGCATAAGTAATTGGCAATCATAGCTAGTGAACCACATATCGAGTGGCATCCTTGTCAGACGAGTTACTTGTTGTCTCTGGTTATTCGTCCCAGTGGACTCGGTAAGGGTATTCTTACGGGCCAGTGTTGGTGTACAATCCCCAGGCTTCGACGTTGATGTTGGAGCCTATCCAGCCCCTTTCTTCATCCTCGAAACATTATTTGATAGATACAACGACATTCAGCCGTCATACACAGGAGATGACCTATGCAGCCATTAGTTGGTGTCATTATGGGCTCAAAATCGGATTGGGATACCATGCAGCATTGTATCGAGATGCTCGAGAAACTTGGCGTCGCCTACGAAACTCGCGTCGTGTCTGCCCACCGAACCCCGGATCTCTTGTTTGAATATGCGGCTTCTGCGGCTGATCGTGGTCTCGAAGTGATCATTGCCGGTGCCGGTGGTGCCGCACATCTGCCAGGTATGGCTGCAGCCAAAACCGTCCTGCCAGTACTCGGTGTGCCGGTAAAGTCAAAGGCGCTTAACGGCATGGACTCACTGTTATCCATTGCCCAAATGCCAGCCGGTATTCCGGTCGGCACACTGGCCATTGGTAAGGCGGGCGCCACCAATGCTGCCATTCTTGCCGCAAGCATGCTCGGCAACAAGCATCCGCAAATTCGTGAAGCCGTGGCGGCCTTCCGTAAAGAGCAAACGGATACGGTACTCGCCAACCCGGATCCAAAAGGTTAAAAATATGAAAGTGGGTGTCCTCGGTGCCGGTCAACTGGGTCGCATGTTGGCATTAGCCGGTATCCCCATGAATATTGAGTTCGTGCTGCTCGACCCGGCGAAAGACGCCTGTGGTCAGTCACTCGGTGAGTTCATTAACGCAGCTTTTGATGATGAGTCCGCCTTACGAAAATTTGTTGATAAAGTCGATGTGGTCACCGTCGAGTTCGAAAATATCTCGGTGAAAAGCCTGGAATGGTTAAGCCAGCACGTGCCGGTATACCCGCCACCGCTCGCCCTCTCCACCGCGCAGGATCGCCTGTTGGAAAAACAAATGTTTGCCAGGCTTGGTATCCCAACTGCAGAATACAAGGCCATTGATCAGCTGGATGCGTTCATCGATTACTGCTCGTCAAAGGATCAGCCCATGATCGCGAAATCACGTCGCGAGGGTTACGATGGTAAAGGGCAGGCGCGCATTAGTGCCGATACTGATCTCAGTGCTAGCTGGGATAAACTGGCCGGCGTCCCCATCCTTGTTGAAGACATGATCAATTTTGATCGTGAAGTCTCGATCATTGCGGTAAGAGACAGGAATGGCGACACCGTATTCTATCCGCTTTGCGAAAATACTCACGCCAACGGTATCCTGCATTGCACACAAGTCAGGTTAAACGACCCAATGCAGCAACAAGCTGAAGACTATAGCAAGCGCGTCATGGATGAACTTGACTATGTCGGTGTGCTCACCTTTGAATTTTTTGATTGTGATGGCCAACTCATTGCGAACGAGATTGCACCGCGCGTGCATAACTCCGGGCACTGGAGTATTGAGGGCACGGATTCAAGCCAGTTCGAAAATCATCTGCGCGCCATCTGTGGTATGCCTCTAGGCAGCACGGAAACGCGCGGTCCTAGTGCAATGATTAATATCGTTGGTGAAATGCCAGCACGGGATGCGGTGCTTGCGGTTGAAGGCGCCCATTGGCATGACTATGCTAAGCAGCCGCGCGCCGGTCGTAAACTCGGGCACATCACGGTGCGAGCCAATAACCAGCAGCAGTTTGATGAACGACTGGCTAAACTTGAAAAGCTACTCGCTGGAACCTCGGCACCGGTTGGTGCATGTAAAAATTAACGTTTGTCTTAAGTGGTTCCAGCAAACTGCGTTTAGTTTTTGGTGTCCACGTGATTGAATGGTGTTTGAGCAGTGCGATGGGCCCTGTTTTTCTGAACAAATAGAATTTTATCGTGCACTTATTGCGGCTGAATAAGTAAACATGGGCTGATGTCATATCGACGTTCTTTCATATTATTTTATTGATGATACTATTTTCATAGCGATAGCGGTTCTGATTGTCGTGGCAGGAAATAAAAGGTCATTAGGGTTAGAGAGAGTTGGCAATCAATTGAACTGTCTGGGTGCAGATTGCCGAGCCGGGTTTTGCACCCAACTCACCCTAATGACCGATAAGCGGGTTTTTAATTTAAATCAAAGTTCTTTGCTTCTGCCTGACTACGAATAGCAGTGGTTAACGCCTCTTCCATGGTATTCACATTTTTATTGGCCTGCTTTTTCTTTTCTTTTGCTACGAAGTTTTCACGTTGTTTACTTAAGCTCAAAATTTCTTCCTGAATGAGTTTGCGTTTGCCGGCAATTTCTTTTACGTGTTGTTTACGTTCTTCTTTATTCATTGTGCGCATTTTGGCGGGTAATTGAGTTTCTTCCAGGCTATCTAAATCAACTTTGCCATCTTTTTCTGCATCAACCAGATCCCACTGTGAATTACGATAATGGCTGGAGGCCTTTGAGCGGGCACGCTTGGCTAATAAACCTGCGGATACAGAACGGCTATTTTGATCTTGCAGCATCTGGCGTTCGGATTTTTTTTGACCTTCTGCGCCGTAAGGGAGGTAGGTTTTATTTAATTCAGCGTTCAGTTCAGCGAGGCGTTTGTCCTGTGGTGCATTCACATGAACCACTTGATGGTTGTGATTGATGCTCATGAAATTTCCACCTGCGAGGACCGCGCCTTCTTGCCAGCCGGTATTCATACCCTGTTGATGGTTGCCGGCGTGAATGGTGTTGACCACA
>CAMYMO010000153.1 GCA_947259425.1 uncultured Ectothiorhodospiraceae bacterium
AGCGACCCACGATCTGGAAGGCTTGGGCGTTCTTGTCTATTGTTAGCTAGACCTATTGTCGGATGCTGGAAACGGACAAGCTGCTGGAGCTGAAGTATGACTAATAGCTCCGCATGCCCAGGGTTAACTAAGCGCTTAAACGTTTGCGGCCTTTTGCGCGACGGGCATTTAACACGGCACGACCACCACGAGTTGCCATCCGAGCACGGAATCCGTGAGTACGTTTACGTTTTAAATTACTTGGCTGAAAGGGTCTTTTCATGTCCGCTACCGCTGTATAAGTTAATCAAAGCTCCGCCGGAATTTGCTTTGGCGGAAAAGGCGGCAAGATTACTCAGAAACCCGCATTCTGTCAACCAAAATCGGATTTAAATGAGGACTTACAGAGAGTTAGCAAAGTTGTGGATAAGTCGCAAAAGAAGGCGTAGACTCGTTCGTCCGCGTTCGTCGGACAGCGTCGAAACGCAAATAAAAACCAACTTGTTTTAACAAGAATCGAAGAATTCATAAGGGGTATGTAGTGTCACAGGCGCTATGGGATCAATGTCTTACACATTTGGAAAGAGAACTCTCTCCACAACAGTTTAATACCTGGATCCGACCTTTACATGCTGTTTCTGATCAGGATGGACTCCGCCTACTTGCGCCGAATCGCTTTGTAAAAGACTGGATTGATGAGCGTTTCCTGAATCGAATTGGAGAAATCCTTAACCAAATCGAGCAACCTCAACCCAATTTACGTGTTGAGATCGGAACCCAGCAAATTGACATTACCAAACCGGTTAATCAGTCTGCCGATGATATTCCGGCAACCTTGGTCCGATCACCCGGCCCAAACAAAAATAACAGCCTGAACCCAAATTACATGTTTGATAGCTTTGTTGAGGGTAAATCCAATCAACTTGCCCGTGCCGCCTCCAGTCAGGTCGCGATGAACCCCGGCAGTGCCTACAACCCGCTCTTTATCTATGGCGGTGTTGGCCTTGGCAAGACTCACCTGATGCATGCGGTCGGCAATGCCATTATTCAGACCAAACCGGGTGCAAAAGTGGTTTATTTGCATTCGGAACGCTTCGTGGCGGATATGGTGAAGGCCTTGCAGCATAATGCGATTGATGAATTTAAACGTTATTACCGATCGGTAGATGCGCTGTTAATTGATGATATTCAATTTTTTGCCGGCAAAGAGCGCTCACAGGAAGAGTTTTTTCATACCTTTAATGCCTTATTAGAAGGAGAATCACAGGTCATTATGACCTGCGATCGTTATCCAAAAGAAGTCGATGGCTTAGAAGAACGCTTAAAATCGCGTTTTGGTTGGGGATTGACCGTCGCGATCGAACCCCCTGAGCTGGAAACCCGTGTTGCCATTTTAATGAACAAGGCTCAACTCTCTGGAATTGAGTTGCCAAATGAAGTCGCCTTTTTCATTGCGAAACGAATACGCTCAAACATCCGTGAAATAGAGGGCGCTCTTCGGAGAGTAATTGCTAACTCACAATTTACCGGCCGGCCGATTACGATGGATTTTGCCAAAGAGGCGCTACGAGATTTACTCGCCTTGCAAGATAAGCTGGTGACCATTGAAAATATTCAAAAGACGGTTGCTGAATACTACAAGATCAGGGTAGCGGATTTACTATCGAAACGACGCAATCGTTCAATAGCACGCCCTCGGCAACTGGCCATGGCGCTGTGTAAAGAACTCACAAATCATAGTTTACCAGAAATTGGCGATGCCTTTGGTGGGCGCGATCATACAACCGTGCTTCATGCCTGCCGAAAGATTAATGAATTACGCGATGAAGATTCTAGAATTAGCGAAGATCACGCCAATCTAATGCGTACACTAAGTACTTGATAGATGGAAAAGATAAATTGCGTATTAACTGTGGATAACTTGTATATAGTATCGAACGAAGTAATAGTGATCATGGTTAATCACATATTATCCACAGCTGATACCATCAAATCGACGTAGTTACAAAGAGGCTTTTACTTTAACTAACTTTTTGATATAAAAAACAAAATAAGGCTTATACACAGATATCTGCTCGACTAATAATAACAATAATAATTTAATATATATATTAATTAATAATAAGTAAGAAGGAACAGAATGAAAATCACTGCATTACGGGAAGACTTACTCAAACCTTTGCAAATTGTTGGTAGTGTCGTAGAAAGACGTCAACAATCCCCTATTTTAGCGAACACCTTGATGAGTGTTATTGGTAATGAGTTAACGTTAACCGGGACCGACTTAGAAGTTGAGATGGTGGCCAAGACCGAAGTGCAATGTGATGAAGATGGCGATATTACCCTACCTGCACGCAAACTGATGGATCTTTGTAAAAGCCTACCTGAAGGCGCTAATATCGCTATTCAAATTGAGAATGAGCGTGCGGTCATTCGTTCGGGGCGAAGTCGGTTTACCTTATCGCTGCTACCTGCCGCTGAATACCCAAACATCGAGCCTATTGAAGACGCCCTTTCGATAAAATTAACCCAGGCGCAATTAAAGCAATTATTTGATCAGACACAGTTTGCGATGGCGCAACAAGACGTTCGCTATTATCTAAACGGACTGATGTTAGAAATCGCGGCCAATACAGTCACTTGTGTGGCAACCGATGGGCACCGCCTGGCTCACTGTACCGTACCTGTTGAGACTGGGATTACTGAGACACGGCAAATTATTATTCCGCGTAAAGGGGTGATTGAATTATCTCGACTGCTGGAAAGCAAAGACGATGTACTTGAGTTACAGATTAGTCAGAATCATATTCGAGTGGTACTGCCACAAGTTGCCTTTACCTCCAAACTCATCGATGGCAAGTTTCCAGATTATCAGCAAGTCATTCCTAAAGACCCGGATAAGCTATTGGTGGTTAGCCGTGAGGCCTTGTTGCAGGCCTTTAACCGTATTTCGGTGTTATCAAATGAGAAATTCCGTGGAATGCGTTTACAGTTAGAAAATAACTTAATCCGTGCCAGCGTGAATAACCCTGAACAAGAAGAAGCGGAAGAAGAAATTGAAGTGCAATATGACAGCGAGGGTTTTGAAATTGGCTTTAACATCGGTTATTTCATGGATGCCTTGTCGGTGATTAAAACCGACGAAGTGAGCGTTGAGCTCAAAGATCCAAATCATTCTTGCCTGGTCAAGGGTTTAAATGATGACGCCTCTAAATATGTCATCATGCCGATGCGACTCTAATTAACCTCTACTGGTCAGCAGTTCACTTCTAATGGCCTTACTGCAACTCGATATTCAACACCTGCGCAATATTGAGCATACAAAACTAGCGTTTAGTCCCCAACTCAATCTGATCATTGGTCCGAATGCCAGTGGGAAAACATCCTTACTTGAGGCGATCAGTTTAATTTGTCAGGGTCGTTCCTTTCGAACCAGTCGTATCGATCAGCTTATCCAGCATGATCAAACGGGAATGCTGTTGGTTGGTCATTATTATCAGGCGCATGAAAAACAGATCGTCGGCCTTTCCAGAGAAAATAAAAAAACGCACGTTAAAATTAATGGCCAAACTATCTCAAAAACGACGGAATTAGCAGGTCGGGTGCCTTTGTTTGTGCTCATTCCAGAATCCCATGAATTACTCGATTCTGGCCCGAAAATGCGCCGCCAGT
>CAMYMO010000154.1 GCA_947259425.1 uncultured Ectothiorhodospiraceae bacterium
CTTTTTTCTAAAGCAATTTTTTTTTTTTTTTTTTTCTACCGGACTTACCCAGAATGGCAAGCCCAGTAAAATGAAAATGGTTTATTTTTTATACCGCATCGAGTTGGCGTAAGCCGCCTGGTAATAACTTCATATCCACTAACGCGGTGATGAAGGCTTTGAAGAAGGTTGCCTCATCTTCGTATACCAATTTGTAGTACTGGATCTTCATGGTCAAGGCACTGCCAAATACGATGCTGATGAAGACTAGGAAGGATCCCAGCGCCAGGGTTGATACCCCGGTAATCGCTTGGCCAACGGTACAACCCAGGCCGAGAACACCGCCAAAGCCCATCAGAACCCCACCAATGGCGTGGTATACAAAATCCTTAACCGAAACAAACCACTCGATACGGAAGCTCCTGGAGATTAGAGACCAAAGGAATGAGCCCAAAATCACGCCCAGTACCGCCAACACGCCAAAGCTCAGATAACTCTTGCTAAGGCCTTCTTTCGCATAACCCGCCGCCTGGCCCATTGGGCTGATGAAGGTGTAACTGGTCGTCGTCAGATTGGTCGCTGCGTTCTTGGGCTTCGGCACATCATCGCCCATTTCAATTTCCCACTGCTCGGTGACGAAATTACGAATGCCGACATTTTCACCGTCCAGGTCAATGGTAACATTCGCTGTTACGTACCAGGCCGCTAACACAATCAGACCAATCGCGACCCCTGCGAAGATATTATCAAAGCTGGAACGGAAATCAGCAGCACGAAAGACAATGAACAACGCGATCAGACCCACAATCAGGCCGATAATCAGCCGCATAGTAGTAGCAGAGCCATTTTCACTGAAACCGGCTGCTATGCTGCCTAAATCACTTTGTGTTTTCATCATGATAGTGGCTTCATCCAACCAGGGCTGGAAAAGCGTCTGGTACCAGTTGGCTTCCAATTCTTTGAATGGATCGACCATAAAATAAGCAATAACAGCAATAATCACGAACACAAAGATGGATTTGATGTTGCCGCCACCAATACGAATCAGCGTCTTGTTACCACAACCACTGCCGAGCGTCATGCCGATACCGAACAAGATGCCGCCAAGGACAAATCTGCCCCAAGGGAAGGCGTAGAGTAAATCTTGATTGGCACCCCCCCGGTACGGCGGCAAGGTACTGGTCAGATCGAATACTTTAAAGTACTCAAGAATGGTGACGCCAATTAATGCGACGGTCGCGGACAATATCCAGGCCCGTAAACGCCCTTTATCACCCATATTCACTAAGTCGGACACGGCGCCCATGGTACAAAAGTTGGTTTTATTCACAACCATACCGAGCACGACAGAAAGGATAAGAATTGACCAGATATAAAACGAATGTGCACTGGCAAAATCTGAAAACGTCATAGAACACCTCAAAATAATTAAACAAACCAGTCCGCCTAAATCCCCAGAATTTATAGCCGACTAAAAAATTTGCGCGATTATACCTGATGATTAGGTCAAGATGACAGAATAATGATCGAAATTACAAATATTCAGAAAAAAATCAGCCACTTACGTATTTAGTAGGGTCTTTAAATCCGGCCTCAATAAAGCCTTCATGGCGAAGTCGGCAACTATCACACTGCCCGCAGGCCAAACCCTGCGGGTTCGGATCATAACAGGACAAAGTAAGTCCATAATCAAGCCCCAGGCTCACACCGCGTTGGATGATTTGTGATTTACTCAGGTGTAATAAGGGTGTGTTAATTTTAATACGTTGCCCTTCTACACCGGTTTTTGTGGCCAGTGTGGCCATGCGCTGATAGGCCTCAATATATTCTGGTCGGCAATCCGGATAGCCGGAATAATCAATCGCATTTACCCCGATGAAAATATCATATGCAGCTAATACTTCGGCCCAGGCCAGCGCAATGGACAGAAATACCGTATTACGAGCAGGAACATAGGTTACCGGGATGCCCTCCTCATGCTGTTTGGGTACATCAATCGATGAGTCCGTTAACGCAGAGCCGCCAAACTGGGCCAAATCCAACATAAAGGTTCGGTGTGTTTTTGCGCCAAGATGTTTGGCAACGACTGACGCGGCAGCGAGTTCAGTTCGATGGCGTTGCCCATAGTCAAAACTCAAGGCATAACATTCAAAACCCGCCTGTTGGGCAATCGCTAAGACCGTCGCCGAGTCGAGTCCACCTGATACCAGTACCACTGCTTTTTTCGTATCTTGACTCATCTATCAATGACCAGGCTGATCACCCCAAATTAACTTATGTAGCTGGCATTGTACGCGGACATTAAGTTGATCGGCCAATACCCATTCAGTTAACTCTTTTAAGGTAATCTGTTCAAAGCTGGGAGAAAATATAATTTCACAACCCTGCTTAATATTGTGTTGTGTTAAGAAATTGACCGACCACACATAATCTTCATGGTTACAAATTACAAATTTCAGTTGATCATGTTCCGTTAAACTATCAAGGTTTTCTAATCGATTTTTTATTTGTTCAGCCGAACCCGGAGTTTTAATGTCCACGACACGACTCACTCGTTTATCAACCGGAGCAATATCGATCGCGCCACTGGTTTCAAGTGACACCTGATAACCTGCATCACAAAGCTGAGTTAAGAATTCATAACAGGCCTTTTGAGCGAGCGGTTCGCCCCCGGTCACGGTGATATAGGGAGTCTTGTATTGTTTAAGCTGAGCAAAGATTTCAGCATACGTCATCCACTGGCCACCCTGGAAAGCATACTCGGTATCACAATACTGGCAGCGCAATGGGCAACCCGTCAAACGGATAAAAATCGTCGGCAGACCAATCGTGCGAGATTCTCCTTGCACTGAATAAAAAATTTCAGATATGCGTAGGCGATCAGATGTTTTAACAGATTGGTTATTCACGACGTCATCATAGCGCGTTCTTTACGCGCGGTTAATTGCGGAAGTTCGAGTTAACGCTTTAACCGAATTTTCTGGATCAGATTTGTTGCCTGTCCGGCTTCGGTGGTACCAGGATAATTTTTGCTAAGTTGTTTTAGCGTCGCTTCAGCCTGCTTGAATTTTTTTAACTCATACTGGCTATAACCAATCTTGAGCATGGCTTCAGCTAACTTCGGACTATTTGGATAATTATCTATAAGTTTTTGATAGTCCGTGATCGCTTGTTTGAAATTACGTTGCGCGTAATTGGCTTCACCAATCCAGTATTGAGCAATGTGTGCATAACGACCTTTGGGAAATTGTTTAATAAAACCATTAAATGCCGTTACCGCCTGTTCATAACGAAGCTCACGGAGCAAATCAAAAGCCTGCTGATAAGCTTTTTGTTCTGCTGCAAAATCCGTCTTGCCTGAACCCGGCGCAGACGATGTGCTTTTAGTCGAAGCCGCTACGCCCGCCGCTGCGCCGGTAGCCGCCCCACTTTTTGCACCTGCAGTAGAACTCGCTGCACCTGATCTCGATGTCCCGCTTGAACTGCTAGAACCAGGGCCAGGACCATTGCGTTCAAGTAGAAGTAAGCGGCGATCAATATCAACGTAGAGATCTCTTTGTCGTTGTTTAATTTCATCGAGTTGATGAGTATGTAATTCCAACTCACCTCTTAATATTTGTAACTCAGATTGTAGATTTTCGATTTTAACCAGCATATCCACCAATCCCTGGCTTTCCAGAATACGCTCAAGACGTTGCAGTCGTTCTTCTGTCGACAGTTTACGTGTGCTGCTCGAGGTATTACTCGAGGTCGAAATGGTACCGGTCGCATCACTTGGGCGCGAACGTAATTGAACATCACGCGCAAATACCACCTGTGTATCGACAAATAACACACACAATAAACTGACTGACAAAAGAATTCGTTTCATAATTTTAAATACTTAAAAATCTGATTTTTAAAAAATAGCCACCAACGAATTAATGACTAGGGTACAAAATCTCAACTCGACGATTTTGACTCCAGGCTGATTCATCGTGTCCAATTGCGATCGGACGTTCTTCACCAAAGCTCACCACGTCTATTTGCGAACTGGATACACCCTGCAATGTCATCAGTTGTTTAACCGCAATCGCACGGCGCTCACCTAAGGCAATATTATATTCACGCGTACCACGTTCATCGGTATGGCCTTCTAATACAACCTTCTCACCTGAATTTGCTGATAAGTATTCAGCATGGGCAATAATAATATCACGATCTTCGGGTCTAATACTGTAGCTATCAAAGGCAAAATAAACGACGCGTTTTGACAACGGGTTTGCGGGATCATCAAAAGGATTACTCTCAATCGCTGACTGATCTTGCGCAGTATCACGCGTATCCGTAGTCGCATCTTGTTGCCCGGTATCCTCCGGTTGCTGTTCAGATGTTGTCGTACAAGCAACGCCAAAAGAGGCAAGTAAACCAATAATAAGCAGTTTGTTCCGTATTACCATAATGTTACTCCTTTAATGCATTTGTTATGAGTTTTAATCTTGTTTATAAGGTGACCAAGCGGGCTCCCGCACATCACCTTGTTGTAATCTCAGTTTGTGGCTAGCTCGACCATCTGAAGAAACCACCGCTAACACTCCCCGATTCTTTACTTGTGCTGCATAAATTAACATGCCTCCGTTAGGAGCGAAACCGGGAGACTCATCTAATCCTCCATCGGTTAAAATCGACAATTGCTCGGTTTCTAAATCCAGTACCGCGATACGATATTGACCACCCGTATTGTGCACCATCGCGATGCGTTTTCCATCTGGCGATACCGACGATCGCAAATTCTCAACACCATCAAAAGTAAGCCGTTGAGCCTGACCAACACCGCCACGGCTATCCACCGACTGTCGATAGATTTGTGGTTTACCACCCCGATCCGAAGTAAATATCAAACTACGCCCATCAGGAAACCAGGATGGTTCAATATCAACACCATAACTACGTGTCACTCGATGTAGCTTACGTGTATTCAAATCCATAATATAGATCTCAGCATTACCATCTTTCGATAGTGACATCGCCATGCGACGCCCATCGGGTGACCAGGCCGGAGATAGATTAGATCCCTTAAAATCGGTAAGCCGTTGCGTGTGCCGATTAAAGATATTCTGCACATATATCTGCGGCCGCCCAGTTGCATATGACACATAGGCTAATTTTTTCCCATCAGGTGACCATGACGGACGCACAATGGGCATGCTTGATTCAAACAGTATTTGTTCATTGTACCCATCGGAATCAGAAATAGCTAAACGGTAGCGATTCTGCCCTTTTCGATCTTTGGTTACTGTGATGTAGGCCAAATAAGTATCAAAAGCGCCACGTTCACCGGTAATCGCCTCATAGATCAAATCACTGATATGATGGGATAAACGTCGCAATTGCTTTTTCTTTGCCTGAAAACTGTGTCCAGTAACTTGAGTACCCTTTTCAACATCTAACAACTGAAACTGAATCTTAAACGAATTACTTCCCAGCGGTTGCAATTTACCAATAACAACATATTTCATTTTAGAATTACGCCAGGTTGCATAATTGACTTCGCTGGAAGAATGAGGGGTTTCGATCATATCCTTCTCATTCATTGGCGCAAATTGTCCACTGCGTTTTAAATCTGCACTAATTACATCCGTCATCTTGAGTGGAATCCTGGATGGGCTACGCCATTCAAAAGGTACAACTGCGATTGGCGTGGCATTATCAAGCCATAAGGTAATATCAATCGTCAGTTCTGCACGTGAAGGCATACTAATCGTTAACAAACTCATTACTACAAAAACACAGCTTAATTTTATCTTTTGTAAATTCATCTTAGCTCTTTTTATCCGCTCTCATTGGTAGTCGTAAATCTCGAAATGTATCAAACAAGCCTTCTTCTGCCGGAGGCAAGGGTAATGGCGAGGCGCTTTTAACCGCCGCTTGTACCGATTTATCATAAACGGCATCACCACTACTTTTTGAAAGTTGTACGTCGATAACTTCGCCCGTCGGGATCAGCTTAACACGCAATTCACTTTCCAGGCCTTTACTTATTGCCGGAGGTTTAATCCAATGCTGATACACTTTCAGCTCAATTAGATTCATGTATTTATCTATGATGGTCTGACGCTTCTTAAGTTCCGCCTGTCGCAGCGCGGCCGCTTCCTGCTCTTTTTTCATGATCGCCGCTTCAGCCAGCATTTTCTCTTTTAACTCCTTTTCCTTGCGTACCCGATCTTCCTGTTCTTCTTTAGCCTTACGCTCACGCGCTTCTTTCTCTTTACGTTTTTTTTCTTTTGCTTTTTTCTCCAGCAACGCGATACGTTGTTTTTCTTTCTTCTGCTCGGCTAAACGTTTCTCTTTTTCCAGTTTTTGTTTTTTTGCATCCGCTTTACGTTTTTTTTCCAGTTCTTTTTTGCGCTTGACTTCTCGATCATCCTGTTTTTTTAATTTGGCAAGTTCTTTTTTAACTTGTCGTTCATCAATCATCTGCACTTCAACCGTTTTTTGCGCTGATGTAGAAGCACGTTGTTTCGATTTAAAATGAAAGCCAACCCCAAACAATACGATGAAAAATATATGTACTACGATGGCGCCAACTAAAAAGCGAGGGTTCTTTTTAAAGATTTCTAGCATTCACGTCTCTGTTATTCATGAAACCGAATCCTCACTTAACGGCGGCCAGTGGGTTTGGTTATCAAACTAAAATTATCAATTCCGGCATCATTCAAAATCGACATCGCATTGATCACCTTACCATAATCTGCATTGACATCCCCTTTAATCAGTATCAATACCTCAGGATGTTTTTTACGGCGATCCATCACATATTTGACCAGTGTTTTTGCTTTAACCGATTTATGTGGCGTCTTGCCAAGATTCACATACAAGCGACCTTTGTTATCAACGGAAACAACGACGGGTTTTACCTCTGACTTTTTAACCGGTTTGGCGCTCGCTTCAGGTAGTTTAACTTTATAACCTTCAGCCAGCATCGGGGTCGTAACCATAAAGATCACTAATAATACCAACATGACATCAATATAGGGTACAACATTGATCTCCGCCATTGGTCGTTTTTGAAATCGTTTATTCTGGTGTTGAAGCATTAAAACGTTCTCTTTGGCTATCCGGCTTAGGCTCGGGCTTGTCGTTGCAATACAGTTGAAAATTCTTCGACAAAGTTATCATAACGAGCCATCACTCGCTCCAGATCGCTGGCAAAACGGTTATAGGCAATCACCGCCGGAATCGCCGCAAATAAACCAATTGCCGTTGCAATCAAGGCTTCGGCTATCCCCGGAGCAACATCGCTGATCGCAGACGAGACCCCCAGGCTTCGAAATGAATTCATAATGCCCCAAACGGTTCCAAACAAACCAATATATGGACTGGTTGAACCCGCCGTTGCCAGAAATGATAAATGCTGTTCTAAATGTTCATACTCACGATTCAAGGAAACACGCATGGCCCGTTGCGCACCATGTACGATGGCCATCGCATCAAGCCCCTGTTGCTTGCGTAAATGAACGTATTCACGAAAACCCGACTCAAATATGGCTTCCAGGCCGGTCAGTCGATCACGATCACGGCGCGCCGATATTTTTTTATACATTTCGCTCAAATCCGCCCCGGACCAAAATCGACGCTCAAATTGAATGACGTTCTTGCGCGCTTTTTTTAGGACCGAACGTTTATAGAGAATAATGGTCCAGGAATACATCGATACAAAAATCAATAAAACCATCACGACTTGAACAACCAGACTCGCCTCAAGTACAAGGTTAATGATGGATAAATCTGTTGTTGTTTCGACTAATGACTCCACTGCGATTCCTTTATAGTTGTATTGTTTTTAGTATTTGATCCGGAATTGGGCAGGGTCGGAAATTTGATGCCGATAAACTGACAATCCTGACTTTTCCCTGACACAACACACTTGATTCATTTTCTTTTTTTATATCTTGCTCGAGCATCATGCTCGCACCACGTAAACTGATTATTTTTACCGTGACCAGCAAACGGTCATTAAACCGCGCCGGCAAATAATACTCTATATTCATACTCCGTACGGCAAATAGGACATCCAATTGCGCTTTCAGTTCATCTTGCTCAAATCCTGCCGCTCGCAGCCATTCGGTCCGAGCACGCTCCATGAAGTTTAAATAATTCGAATGATAAACAACACCACCTGCATCCGTGTCTTCGTAATATACCCGTATTGGCCATGCGAACTCTGTCACGTTTTAACAATTGTTTGGTGAAATGAAATAATAGAGGTTCCCAGCTGCACTAATCTGAGCCAAATAAATCCAGTGCGGCCTGTGACGGTTTACTCGTTTTGGCATCAATCGCTGAATCCATATTATCAGCCGGCTTTGCTTTTAAACCAAAATGCTGTAGTGCGTGGGAGGTCACCACACGTCCTCGCGGCGTTCTCATCATAAAGCCCTGTTGAATCAGGAAAGGCTCAATTACATCTTCAATCGTATCACGTTCCTCACCGATTGCAGCCGCCAGGTTATCCACGCCAACCGGACCACCTTCAAATTTTTCAATAATCGTCAAAAGCAGTTTCCGGTCCAATAGGTCAAAACCACAGGCATCGACATCCAATAAATCCAAGGCGTGTTGCGCTATTTCCTGGGTAATCGTACCATCGCCTTTTACCTCAGCATAATCACGCACACGACGTAACAAACGGTTGGTAATACGGGGCGTGCCACGAGAGCGTTTAGAAATTTCAACCGCGCCTTCATGATCAATGGTGACATCCAGGATTTTCGCCGATCGTTTCACAATGGTGACCAGGTCCTCGGTTGAATAAAACTCGAGACGTTGCACGATTCCAAACCGATCCCGTAACGGGGATGTCAATAAACCCGCGCGCGTGGTTGCCCCGACCAGGGTAAACGGCGGTAAATCCAGTTTTATTGAACGGGCGGCCGGACCATCGCCGATCATAATATCAATTTGATAGTCTTCCATTGCCGGATATAAAATTTCTTCTACGACCGAAGAAAGACGATGAATCTCATCAATAAATAAAACATCATTGGGTTCGAGATTGGTGAGTAATGCGGCCAAATCACCAGGGCGTTCCAGTACCGGCCCAGAGGTATGTTTCAGGTTTACATTCATTTCATTTGCAATGATATGAGATAACGTCGTTTTACCAAGTCCCGGTGGACCAAATACCAGGACATGATCCAAGGCATCTTGTCGCGACCGTGCCGCCTGAATAAATATTTCCATCTGTTCGATGACCGTCGGCTGTCCAACATAATCCTTTAACTTAATCGGACGCATAGCGCGATCGAGTACGTCATCGCCTTTTTGATTCTCGGCTGAAATTAAGCGTGATTCATCCGTCATGGTTCTTTCCTAGCTCACCGTCGCGGCAACTTTTAAGGCCGACTTGATCATCGCCTCGCTATTTAAACCATCGAGATCGACATGTTGTAATAATCGCGAGGCTTCCTGTGGTTTATAGCCTAACGAAACCAACCCACTGATCGCATCCTGCATGGCATTATTATCACTACCAATACCTCGCTTGCTATCTGCAGCCGTTAAATTCGCAGTACTGATGTCCATATCTTTTAATCGATCACGCATTTCAATGATCAAACGTTCTGCCGTTTTCTTGCCAACGCCAGGTAACCGGGTCAAACCCGCCGTGTCCTTTTCATGTACACAACGTACGAAACCTTCGGCACTCATGCCTGACAAGATGCCCAGCGCGAGTTTCGCACCCACACTGTTCACTTTGATCAAATGACGAAACAGTTGCCGTTCCTGTTCAGTAATAAAACCACATAACACATGCGCATCTTCCCGCACGATTAAATGGGTATGCAAGGTAATCTGTTCACCAATGGCAGGACAGGAGGCCAGTGTTGAAGCAGGTGCCTCGATTTCATAACCGACCCCCTGCACATCGACTAATAAAAATGGGGGTTGCTTGTCGATCAATTCACCTCGAATACGACCGATCATAAGGATTTCCAACGTCGGCGACGTGAGGTACGCATTTGTGGCAAGTGACTTTTGAGGTCACGACTATGCCCATGACATAACGCGACCGCCAGGGCATCTGCGGCATCTGCTTGTGGAGACTTGTTTAAACTTAGAATAGCCTTAACCATATGTTGTACTTGTTGCTTTGCCGCATTCCCTCGACCGACGACCGATTTCTTAATCTCAGCCGGTGAATATTCATGAACGGCGATGGATTGCAAGGCAACGGTGGTAATGGCCGCCCCTCGTGCTTGTCCTAACTTTAAAGCAGAATCGACATTGCGATGCACAAACACGCTTTCAATCGCCATTTCTTCAGGGTGATGGAGTTCGATCAAGCTAGCCAGTTCAAGGTGGATATGTTTGAGACGTTCGGCAAGGGTCGGTTGTTGTGCCTTGATGCATCCGTGAGCAATGCATACTGACCGGTTGGTGTGCACCTCAATGATGCCAAAGCCGGTAATTCGTGAACCTGGGTCAATACCGAGTATGCGAATCATATCGTGACCGTCACTACCTCATACCTAATCTACAATTTTGTATTCAATCAGTTTAAATATTATTTAAACCCTGTCTGCTACTAAGTTAGGTTCGCTAAAACCTCTTCAGAAAAATCTGCATTGGTATAAACATTTTGCACATCATCCAGATCTTCGAGCATATCGACCAGGCGTATCACTTTCTCAGCATCGTCTTGTTCGAGTGACACGTCTGTTGAAGCCTGCATCGTCACTTCGGCCGAATCGGCTTTCAGACCTGTCGCCTCAATCGATTCACGCACTGTGACAAAATCTTCCGGATTCGTCCAGACATCAATGCTGCCATCGTCGTTTGTCAGTACATCATCAGCGCCCGCCTCTAATGCCGCATCCAGGACCTGTTCTTCGTCGTTACCTGGCGCAAAGCTGATAATACCCCGTTTGGTAAATAAATAGGCAACCGAACCATCCGTCCCTAAATTGCCGCCAGATTTGGTAAAAGCGTGGCGTACCTCTGAAACAGTTCGATTGCGGTTATCCGTCAAACAATCCACCATCACCGCGACTCCGTTTGGTCCGTAGCCTTCATAGCGAATTTCATCATAATTTTCGCCATCTTGCGCGCCAGCTCCCCGTTTAATTGCGTTTTCGACGGTGTCCTTTTTCATATTGGCGCCGAGCGCCTTTTGTACGGCGTCACGCAGGCGTGGGTTTGAATCAGCGTCTGGCCCGCCCATGCGGCTAGCGACGACGATCTCGCGAATTAATTTGGTGAATATCTTGCCGCGTTTGGCATCTTGGGCGGCCTTTTTATGCTTAATATTTGCCCATTTACTGTGTCCAGCCATAACTACCTCTTTGTCTATCTGTAGGCGAAGTTTAACACCCTCCTACTGCGGACAAAATGGCTGATCGACATTAGTCTGGGATTTGCCGCCTTATCGGCGAAATGAGAATAACGGCCAAACCTAAACTTAGTCGTTGTCGGGAAGATAGATCGCTGTTTCGGCCAGTTCACCGGTACCACTATCAAAGATGAATTTATGTTTGCCGACCTGGATAACATCACCGTGTTTAAGCAGCTGTCGATCAACACCAATCGCATTGACCGTGGTGCCGTTGGTGCTTTTTAAGTCTTCGATATAATAGTCAAAATGATCTTCTAAATAGGAACTCTCAACACGATCAAAGGCAACATGCTTTGAGCTGACCGCCGCATCGTCTAATTGGATCTCATTTTCTGGTTTACGCCCTAACGTCACACGATCCTTATCCAATGAATAATCACGCAAATTCACGCCATCATGGGTCAAAATTAATTTAGCCATGGATACTACTTCCTACGCTTCGTTAAATTGCAACTTGGTACCAGCCACTTCAATGACATCGCCACTTTTTAGTGGCTTACTTTGGGCACCGATAGGCTGTCCATTGAGTTCTGGAGGTTTCTGACTATCCCCCATTCCACTCATTGGCATCAAAAAGAAATTATTGCCCCGTTTCGCGATAACCGCGACCTGTACTCCAGGCGAACCGAGCGTCGTATAAGGCTTATTTAACATGATCTGTTCACCTGCCTTCGGCCCGTTCAATACTTTAACCAGACCTTTTTTCAGCGCATCCGCTGGTTTGGCGTCTGACTTTGCTGGATTAATTAATACCGTTTTATCAAACTGATCAACCTCGTCAATAAATTTAAATTCATGACGACCAATGCGAATAATGTCCCCGGTATTTAACTGGCGTTTGGTAACCCGTTTTCCATTCAGGATGACGCCATTAGTACTCCCCATATCTTCAACATAGAAGTGTTGCAGTTTTAAAAAAACAGCATGTTCACCACTCACCGTTGGATCTTCCAGGTGAATATCACATTGTGGTTTACGCCCCACTGAAGTGCGATCACTCTTGAGTTGATACTCCCGCATCACAGCACCTTCATGGGTTAAGATTAAACGAGCCATAGTCTCAATACCTTATTTACGTTATATTTTATTTATCTTCTGTCGGTTTTTTATCTGGTGAGTCAGCTGCAGCCGATTCATCCTCTGGGTCTTGTTCGGTTATATCTTCTTCGATAGTTTCTTCGATAGTTTCTTCGATGGTTTCGTCATGTTCAATTTCCTGGCTTGCTCCCGGTGGCAGACCACGATCATCTGAAAACGACTCATGCAAAGTAATTAATATAATCGATATGTTATCATTACCACCCGCGTCGTTGGCCATACTGACAAGCTGTTTTAAACACTCATCCATATTGGGTGTACAATTGAGTATCGTTTCCATGATTTCCGCATCACTCACCATATCGGTTAGTCCATCGGAACAAAGTAAAAATACATCGTCTTCATCCAATTCTTCGGTAGCGACATCGACTTCGACATCCGGTGAGATACCTAATGCACGGGTAATCAGGTTGCGGCTGGTTGAGATCATGGCTTCTTCTTCACTAAGATAACCATTATCGACCATCTCTTGTACCAAAGAATGATCCTGGGTAATTTGCTTTAGTTCGCCGTGGCGTATGCGATAGATTCGAGAGTCGCCAACATTTGCGAAGGTAACATGGTTTTCATGAAAAAGCGTTAACACCACGGTGGTGCCCATGCCGGCACATTCGACACGAGTCTGTGCTTGTTCGTAAATTTCTTCATTTGCATAGACAACGGATTCACGAACCGCATCCGGACACTTGATCACTTTGGTCGCAATCATTTCCGGAGTTAGCACATCCAGAAGCGCATCGCGTATTGAGGTGACCGCCATCTCACTGGCCACTTCACCTGCATTATGGCCACCCATGCCATCCGCCAACATCACCAGTCCCAGATCATTGTCCCAACTGATGCTGTCCTCATTATGCTCACGACTCATCCCAACATCTGAGATGCCGTGTATTGAGATTTTTAAACCATTCGTTAACACATTCGACCCTTTCTTCTTAAAGTCTTTCCAGACATCGTTCTATTGCATTAGCAAAACGTTCACCTGTGTTAAACCGTTTCGCGGCATCTTTGGCTAATGCTTTATTAATAATTCGACTCACACAAGCCGGTAAATCAGGCCGGAACAACCTAACGTCCGGATGTTTCTCGTTAGCGATCTTATACATCAACGATGCTAAAGACTCTCCAATAAAGGGTAGCTCACCCGTCAACATTTGGTACAAGGTTACCCCCAAAGAAAACAGATCTGAGCGTCCATCAACTTTTAGACCGGCCAACTGCTCTGGTGACATGTATGATGGGCTTCCCAAAATCGTACCGGTCTTGGTTTTGCTCGAATCAGTCAGACAGGCTACCCCAAAGTCCGTCACCTTTAATACGCCAGATTCACGGTCATAGAGAATATTGGCGGGTTTAACGTCCCGATGCACTACGCCATTATTGTGCGCATATTCCAAGGCATCAGCAACTTTCAATAATACTTCGAAAATTTCATTAACCGGCAACAAGGTTTCACTCTTGCAATAAGCAAGCAGGTTGTCCCCCTTCAAGTAATCCATTGCTATATAGGAAAGATCTTCATCTTCACCGACATCATATATCGTCACTATGTTGGGATGGTTTAAGCGACCTGCAGTCTCAGCCTCGCGGAAAAAGCGTTGTTTGATTTCATCCAGCTTTTCACCTTCAAACTCCTGAGATAGCATCATGGTTTTGATCGCGACCGTTCTACCAATTTTGGGATCCTTACCCAAATACACCATGCCCATCGCACCGCGTCCTAATTCACGCTCGATGCTATAGCGACCCAACATCGGTTTTTGTACCCCCGAGTTTTCAAGGATCAGCGTCTGACTAAGATTGCTGGTTGCGTTGCTACTCATCACGTAGGCATTGGATGCCTCTTTTGCACGCTGTATCCGATCGCTGATATCTCGATAGTCTGAATTAAGCTCGGCTATGTATTCGAATACGGAAACCGCCTTATTAAATTGGCGTTTGCGTTCGTAATCCAGTCCCAGATTGTATAAGTACTCATACACCGTCTCCGTACCAACACATTTTCGATAACGTTCAAACGCCTGATCAAGTAATCCCTGGCCATGAAATGATTGTCCGAGTAACAGGTTGGCATTCGATAATTCTGCCTGGATATGCCCGACACTGGAGGAAACTACATGTTTAAAACTCAACAGCATGTGGCCAATGATTAAGGCCAATAAGGGGGTCATTAGCGGCACCCAGGTCGAACGGCCAATCATTAATACAAAATGTGTGTTAAGAATGCCTAGCACCAGCACCACACTAAAGGCCAGACCGGTGCCAAAACGAAAGCGTGGTAACAGATACATCAGGTAGCCACCAATCAACAGCAATAACAAAAGCTGAATTGTTGGACCCGTGCTTGGCACCCGATAGAGATCATCGTTCAACAGGCTGGACACCACGTGTGCGGTATATTCAACTGGCGTTAGATCGACGCCCACGGGTGACGCCAATTGCGCAGTTTGTTGCCGGGCGGTAAATCCTATGATTAAGGCTTTATCTTGCAGGTGACGTTTTTTAATGCGGTTATCAATGACATCAAGGATTGAATAAGTTTTAAAAGGTGAATTGTTCTTTTTCCCTGTATAAAAATACGGATAGACGCGATATTGGTCGTCGGTCTCAATCGGTTGATTGGCAATTTTAATTTGCTCACCCAGTTTCATCTGGACATTATCGGCCGTTAATCGCAAAAAGCGTGCAACCACCATAAATGAAAATGAAGGGATGTAGTTTTTTCCA
>CAMYMO010000155.1 GCA_947259425.1 uncultured Ectothiorhodospiraceae bacterium
TCCGGGTAAAGGATAATCAGAACCATTCAATAAACGATGCTGCCAGTCTTCACGTGTTAAAACTGCCTGTAAAGCAGGTCCGACTCGATTGAGTTGGGTCATCGCAGAGATTTCACCAAATAAATATTTCTCATATTTCTTTTCGCCCATCATACGCGCAAACAATTCAAAATTTGATACCTGTGGACCGCTTTTACCCTTATCCAGGTCGACACCTGCTCCCTCACTGGCACAATGGGCAACAATAACCCGTACACCATGGTCGAGTGCACGTCGTAACCGTAAAGGATTACCGTAATGTTGTGCTTCCACGTTATCAAATGCATGTTCATCACCAGCATGTGTTAACAATGGCATATTGTATTTCACCAGTGCAGCATAAAATCGATCGCATTTTTCCGACAAAGGGTCCATTCCCATCACCGGTGGCAACCACTTAACCGCTTTTGCACCATGTTGTATCGCTGTCTCGAGTGCGCTAACGCTATCCTTTCTATAGGGATGGATTGATGCTATCCACTCAAAATGATCTGAGTTTTTACTCGCAACTGTTTCAGCATAAGTATTCGGTGTATAAAACGGACTTTTTTCTTTAATACGTAGACCATCATCATTGTGGTGATACTCAAATGCCAACAGCATACTTTTTGCACCATCAGGAAAATCATTCATCAGTCTTTGCAATGTATTCACGTAACTCCGATCAATCTCATCTTTATTTTCTGCACAGCCTGCATTCATATAAAATATATAGCGCACATACTGTAAAGGACTCATGACATCCTGCATCGATGGGTGGATATAAATACCACTATCACTATCGCCGACGCCAATTAGGTGGGTATGCACATCACGATATAAGTTAGCATCAATTCCTTCCCATGCTTGTTTGACAATTTCATGATCCCGCAAATGCATAGGTAATGCTGTTTTTACACAGGGATTTAAAATACCTTCGTCCGGGTAGTAATAAAAACCGGTACCGGCAACTGCCCCCAGGCTTAGTAATTTTATAAAAGTACGTCGCTTCATGAATTCCCCTTAAATTTAATTTTCTAATTCTTTTGCCATTTTTATACCTTCTTTTTCATCGACAAAATACAATAATGTTCCACCTGCCACAAATAAGACAATAATAGAAAGTATGGATAAACGTGGGCTGCCTGATGTCTGGCTAATCACGGCCATTAATAATGGTCCCAGCACAGCGGCTAACTTGCCTAACATATTATAAAAACCAAAGAATTCAGCGGCTTTATTTTTTGGAATAATCCTCGCAAAAAATGAGCGACTTAATGATTGAATCCCCCCCATCACCAGCCCAACAATGATGGCAAGTATATAAAAGTCACTCACTTCATTCATGAAGTAAGCATAAACAGTAACACCGATGTAAATTATAATTGCAATGAGCAAGCCTGTTTTAGCCCCTAATTTTTCACCCAGCTTGCCGTACAAAATGGCCGCAGGGAATCCGACAAACTGTGTGACTAAAAAGGCCATAAACAAATCCCCCTGATCAAATCCAATTCGATGACCATAGTCTGCCGCCATTGCTATTATAGTATCGACACCATCGATGTATAACCAATAGGCCAGTAAAAACATAAATACGACGCGTAACTTACGCACTTCTTTAAAAGTATGAACCAATTGTTTCATACCCTGACTAATAGCCTGTCCGAGTGGGAGTTTTTCTTGCGGCTTGGATTCCTTTACCCCGATTAGTATTGGTAATGAAAAACATGCCCACCACAGACCAACGAAGACAAACACCATGACGATTTCATCCAGGCTGGTAACACGTTCAATGCCAAACTTCGCTGGCGATGAAAACACAACACAGCCCAATAATGCGATACCACCGCCAAGATAACCAAGCGAAAATCCTAACGCTGAGGTGATATCCAGCTTCTCATCCGAAGAGACATCCACTAGCATCGAATCGTAAAAAACATTTGCACCCGCAAAGCCGACAAAACTCAACACATACACCACTAAGGCGAGTTGCCATTGCCCTTGATTTACAAATGAAAGCAATGAGACAAAAAACACGCCGATGATTATAAACATAAGCAGAAAACGTTTTTTCAACCCCCCTCTATCGGCAATCGCACCTAAAATCGGCGCTAAAATAACGACTATCAAACTTGCTGTCGCATTGGCAATGCCTAATGGAGTCGTGGTATTTTCACTACCAGTACCATTAAACCAATAACTTCCAAATAAAATTGGAAAAAAAGCGGTAATCACGATGGTCGTATAGGCCGAGTTGGCCCAGTCATAAAAAGCCCAGGACATCGTACGTTTGTTAAAGATAGAGTTCATAATCTTTCCATTTTATATAATTATAGAGAAAATTCTTCTGCTACCAACCGTGAAACCCCTGGATAATCAGTCTTGCCCGTTCCCAGCAATGGTATATCCTTACGATAGAGTATTTTCTTAGGGACATTTAATTCACCAATCCCATGCTCACGCGCATAACTCAATAACTGCTTACGTTCAGGCTCCATATGATCAGTCATTAACACCAACTGCTCGCCTTTTACCTCGTCGGGAATACTCACCACGGCATGAATTTTATCTGGCCAGACTTTACTGGAAAATTCTTCAACTGCAGTCAAGGAAATCATTTCTCCGCCAATTTTAGCAAACCGTTTAGCACGCCCCTGTATCGTCATAAAGCCATCTTCATCAAATGAAATAATATCACCCGTATCATACCAGCCTTCGCCTTGCTTTGTTTTAGGTGGTTGAATGACACCAGGGTTATCATGCAACAAATAACCTTTCATGATATTCGCCCCTTTCACAAGCAAACGGCCACCCTCTTCCACACCGGGTACCGGCAGCAATTTATAACTAATACCGGGTAATAGCCGACCCACACTTCCAGGTTTATTATCCATTGCGGTATTTGAGGCTAGTGCCGGGCTGGTTTCAGTCGCACCATAACCTTCGAAAATACGTACTCCAAATCGCTCGCTCCAAAGCAGTCGAGTATCTTCATGTAATTTTTCTGCACCGGCAAAAACATAACGTAAACTGTAAAAATCATATGGATGGGCAAAACGTGCATAACCTTTTAAAAACGTATTTGTCCCAAACATAATCGTGGCATTCACTTCATAAACCATTTCCGGCACGATTCGGTAATGTAATGGTGTTGGGTAAAAGAATGCTTTCATCCCGGACAACAATGGCAACAAGGTCCCCGCTGACAAACCAAACGAATGAAACATCGGTAATGCATTAAAGATTATGTCTTGTGCATTAAAATCAATTCGCGTTGACATTTGCACGCCATTCGCGAGAATATTGGCATGTGATAACACCACCCCTTTGGGGACACCCTCTGAACCGGAAGTAAACAACACCACCGCCGCATCATCTGGCTGAGCATGTTTAGCCTTGCTAACATACGATGCCTTGGCAAATCGTGCATTTATTAATCCAACTAATTTGTCCAGCATTGAAACGGTTGGCACTAAATCTTCTAGAAAAATAATACGTATCTTTTGTGACAACTTATCAACAACATCTTCCATTCGCGCCATTTGAATAAAACGCTTTGAGGTATAAATCGTTTTAATCGTAGCAACCTCACACGCCGATAACATACCTTTAGCGCCCGCG
>CAMYMO010000156.1 GCA_947259425.1 uncultured Ectothiorhodospiraceae bacterium
ACTATCAGTACGGATACCGCTCCATACCAACTTTAAGAGTTGAAAATATGCCTGGTAATAGCGATACCACTGGTTTTGCCATGTTACATGACCAGGTGGATTATCATTTCTACTTTTTAGTGTTGTAGGATGGATAAGTTTTTAAAAACGTACCCTCGATGAAAGTCGAGGGTATTATTATTTTAAATCAAAAATTAAATATCGATATCTATATTAATGTTGAAACGACTAATACGTCAATAATACGGCAATGATTCCGGTTATAAAAATTCCATCGAATGTCCCCGCTCCGCCAATTGCCGCTACCGGAACACCAAGTTGACGGATGTTTTTTACCCGCAACAGGTCAGCACCAATTAGTACTCCCAAAGTACCGCAGATATAAGCTAATGCTGGTGAATTATCCTGCGTTAATAACATTGAAATCAGCGCAGCACTGATCGGAGCAATAAACAAGGGCATGCCAATACCTAAGTTTTCTATAGGACGACTAAATATATAGCTAATAGTACTAATAATTGAGATAGCTAGCGCCGTGGTTAAAATTCCCAGTTCCGCATGTAACATAAGATAAACTGAGAATGCCACTGGAATAAGTGCTCCACCGACATTTATCGCTATCAATGTATAGCCTTCTTTAAACTTTAACGGGATTAAGTATCTGGATGATGGTGGTAAATTTTCCAGGCGGAAATTTGAGGTTAGTTTAGTAAGCGGTAAATTAATCCCACTACCTATTAATGTCGCAATTAGCAACACTGTAATACCATTTCGTGATAAACCTAATTTACTTAATACCAAACCAAATATTTCAATTTGAATTATAATAATCAGGATCACCAACACAAGGGCAGTCATAAGCTGTTGTGATGAAAAAGGTTTTAATGGCATAAATTCACCTTCAATAGGAACGCATTGATGTTATAGAATATTGGCTGCGATTTGTAATTCTAAGTATTAAATTCTGACTATACTGGTTGTATCATATTATTTGATCTAAATAATATAAACTACTCGAATAAGATATGGTGTAACTCTAAAAGAAAGCTTTTTAAAAAGCTTATTTATGAAAGTCCTGTCAGCGTATTAATGGCCCGACCCCAGCCATCTCATTTTCACGTTTCTGCTTATAATCAGCCAGCTAATTTTCAAACTGTGCTGTTCCCATAGGTCGTCCGAAATTTATTAATTTTATTGGGATAATTTTCTATGCAGGGCCTGGAAATAATGTTAATTCCCGAACCGCAATCAGTTCATCGAATCCTTTAATTTCAATACGCTGTTCGGGTGAAAAATAAAAGTGCTCGTTATCTTTATTCTCCAAATATATGCTTTTGGATACCACTATCGACATTGGTTTCGCATAGCCACACAAGCGTGCCGCAAGGTTTACCGTTTCACCGATTACAGAATAATCCAGGTGCTCTGGGGAACCTATATTGCCAATAATGGCCTGTCCCTTATCCAGGCCACATCCAACAGCAAACAAGTGATCCTCTTTATGAAGCGCAAGCTCTTTTGCATGGGTAATAATCTCTAATGCACAATGACAACTCTGTTTGGCCCTATCCGGCCCTTCAAACACAGCCATGATGCCATCACCAGCATACTTGTCTACATAACCACTGTATTGATAAACAAGTTCAACCTGATACGCCAGATGTTCACTAAGCAAAGAAAAGAGATGTTCGGATTCTATATGCTGCGAGAGTTGGGTAAACCCACGAATGTCTGTAAATAGACTACATATATCGCGTTTTTCTGGTGCAGGATATTCACCAGAACCCGCATAGTGCTCAACCATATTTTGTGTGCGAGGAGAGATGTATCGGTTTAGAGACTTACGTACGCTTTCAAGTTGATTATAGAGTTCCGTTTTATGGATGTGTGCTTTCAGGCGCGCCCGTAAAACAACGGGGTTGATTGGTTTTACAATAAAATCATCACATCCGGCATCAAAGGCGTCAGGTAAAGCTTCATCTTCACCCATCGAGGTAATAATCAGAATGGGGGTAACCTGGTGTCTTGCTATGCCACGAATTTGGCGACACGTCTCAATACCATTGATACCGGCCATTTTGAGATCCAATAATATCCCATCATAATCTGAATCTCGGGCTAAAGTCACCGCTTGTTCACCACAGGCTGCTTCGATCACATTATAGCCTTCCGCCTTAAGCAGTTGGCTGAGTAACATGCGCATTGTCGACTGATCGTCGACAATAAGAATTGTATTATGGTTTTGTGGTTGCATCGACTGATTACGCACCAGAAAGCTTTAATAGAATACCATCATAGAAAGGGGGCACAGCCCGATAAGAGGCCAGACCACCTTCAATATAGTAGCATTACTTATTATAAGTACAAGTTAATAAGTGTGATATTACAACAAGCCGGGAAATAAAAGTAATAATCGTTAGTCAAAATGGGAGTAAAACCAGACTGAGTTGGTTTTTATCCAATTTTTGAATCTGAATTAATATTCAAGGTCCGCATGAGCTCACTCAATAATTGTTTTTCCTCATCGATAAAACGATCATGCCGTTCATACGGATATTGAGTTACCGCTGCGGATGCAATATCAATACAAAAATCGATGATGCGTTGTTTGCGTTGTTCATTTTGCTGTTCATCCTGATGTTGAAATATTACTGAATTAGCCAATTTACGTAAGGCAGATAATAATTCTTTCGAAGGACGAGTATGAACAAAACGTTGCATGAAATCATTTATCTCGGATTCAGACAATAACTCCTCACCCTCAACATGAGAACTTAATTCAGCAATATGGTTAATCGCAAACTCATAAACAAGATTAATTTCTTCCGTCTGGTTTTTTCCATCAATCCACAGCATCTCAGCTAATGGGATCAAATCCAATAAATAAAACTGATTTCCAGTAATACCAAACTGAGAATCAAGTAAATTCAGGGCTTGTTGGCGGCTTTGGTCACTCATTTATTTAACTCACTTTTTTAAAATTAGCTGCTCAAAAGATATCCAGCCATAGTAAATGGTCTAATTATAATAGAGTAGCATAAGCTTAAAGTTGACTGAAACTATGGAGATTTTATTTTTCTGTTTACTTTATCATCCAGACATGACCACCCTATATTTTTCATGAATACAGCTAATTCTTTAATATATTAAACATTTTATCGATATCGATAACTTTTTCAGTTTCACAGAGTATAGCTTTGTGACTCTCTCGTGATATTTACGTGAAATTCTTCCGCCATTGATACATTCACTCTGGCCGCATTCATGCCTGGAGTACTTAGCACATGGCTAAAGCTCATGCTGATAACTAACAATCTCAGCAGAAAGATATAACTTCAAGACGTAAATTTACCACCATGGCCATGGCTACCGCTGCTGCCGCCTTATTCTCAACTGCACCGATCACAGCTGTACAGGCGGGTGATGAAAAATTAGCATTCGATAAACTTCGTGAGGGTTCCGATTTCCATGATATATGTGAAACACTCACATCAATAGTCAGAGAAAGTGAAATACCACTACGAATTGCTACTTTGCTCAAAGGCTGGATTTCACAAGAACTAATAACCGGTATTCAGTCAAATAATCAACAAAAATAACCCTCTTTCTTATTAGTATTCCTC
>CAMYMO010000157.1 GCA_947259425.1 uncultured Ectothiorhodospiraceae bacterium
GTATTTTGGGATAATAGGTGGTCTCAGTCCCGCAGTGCACTTTTCCCGCGGAGGCGGGAATCGAGATTTAGAACATATATGTGGATTCCCGCCTCCGCGGGAAAAGTGCCCTGCGGGTAAGACGGATTAAGGGGAAAATATCGTTGTAATCTTGTATCTTGTGATAAACGTATTGTTTGATATCCTAACTATCTGAATTATAAGAATATATTCTAGCGGGCTTTACTTGCTTATCGCCTCCCCAATTCTGTACAATGCGCCGCTCACTTCGGTGTCCTTAACCAGGTACTGAGGTGAACAACAATTTGATTAAATCCTTGCTCCACCAGTGGTATGACTAAATATGACTTGGGGGGCTATAAACCAAAGGGAAACACTATGCGACATTATGAGATCGTGTTTTTGGTCCATCCTGACCAAAGCGAGCAAGTCCCGGCGATGATTGACCGTTATAAGGCGACCATCGAAGGCAAAGAAGGCAAGATTCACCGTTTAGAAGACTGGGGTCGACGCCAGCTTGCATACACCATTCTAAAGATTCACAAAGCACATTACGTATTGATGAACATTGAGTGTAATCAAGAAACACTTGATGAGCTTGAGAGTGCCTTCAAATTTAACGACGCCGTATTACGTCATATGGTGATCAAATGTAAAAATGCCGTTACCGAAGCCTCGCCGTTGATTAAGAAAGACGATGATCGTCCAACGCGTGATAGCTATGAAGCCCCTGTTGCCGATGATACTTCTGATACATTGGCAGATTCAGACAACTCAGATACTGACGCAGATAGCGACAGTGACACTGAAGCGGCATAAGAGGAGATTACAAAATGGCACGTTATTTTCGTCGTAAGAAATTTTGTCGATTTAAGGCTGAAGGCATCACCTTTATCGATTACAAAGATATTAATCTGTTAAAAAACTACGTAATGGAAAATGGTAAAATTGTACCAAGCCGTATTACCGGCACCAGTGCGAAATATCAACGTCAATTGGCAACCGCAATTAAACGAGCCCGTTTTTTAGCGTTGTTACCTTACAGTGACGCACATAAGTAGTTAGGCGGAGACTAAAACAATGCAAATTATTTTATTGGAAAAAGTTGCGAACCTGGGTGACCTGGGTGAGCAGGTTAATGTGAAATCAGGTTATGGTCGAAATTTCCTGATTCCACAAAAGAAAGCCGTTCCGGCGACCAAAGCGAACATTGAAATATTTGAAGCTCGTCGCGCTGAATTAGAAGCGGCTGCTGCAGAAGCACTGAGTGCCGCTCAAGCACGTGCCGAACAAGTTGCGGCATTAGCGGCAATCACATTGGCACGAAATGCGGGTGAAGAAGGTAAGCTGTTTGGTTCGGTAGGCCCGGCTGACATTGCCGATGCGATTACCGAGGCAGGCGTTAGCGTTGAAAAACGTGAAGTCATTATGGATGATGCGATTCATGCCGTTGGTGAGTATGAGGCCAATATCCGCACCCATACCGACGTAATCCAGTCGATTAAGGTGACGGTCGAAGCCATCGAGAGTTAATGCGGTTCATAGCCGTGTAATTGAATAAAAGCCGTGCTTGTCACGGCTTTTTTCATTTTTCATATAAATAAAAATCTCAGAGCCATCCACTTTATGGATGGATCAGGGATTTTATAAATACACAATAAAGTCACAACTTATACACAGCTTTGTCCACTATGCCCTGTGGGCACTTCTTGATATGCTCTATTCCATAAATATGCCTAAAAAGCTTGATATTTGCCTTAAATAGAAGCATAAATCAGTTTATATCTGATCCAATCAGAAAATAAATGGAATCATAAATGAGCGATCAACAGACTTATCCAAAACCCACCAGTCAAGACACTGCAACTGAAGCGATTAAATTACCCCCTTTCTCTATCGAGGCCGAACAGGCCGTTCTCGGGGGCCTGATGCTGGATAACATGGCCTGGGACAAGGTGGCTGATGTACTCACCGAGGAAGACTTTTATCGTCGTGATCACCGCTTAATCTTCACCGCCATCGCTAACCTGGCGAATACGGGTCAGCCTTGTGATGCGGTAACCCTGTCAGAATCTCTGGCGCAACATAATGAACTCGACAATGCGGGCGGTCTTAGCTATTTAGGTTCATTGGCAAATAACACGCCAACGGCGGCCAATATTAAGGCCTATGCGGATATCGTGCGTGAGCGTTCCGTTTTGCGCAGCCTGATCTCCGTTTCAAATGACATCGCAAGCAATGCCTACAATCCTGAAGGCCGAGCCAGCCAGGAATTACTGGAATTAGCCGAGCAGCGGGTATTTGAGATTGCCGATAAAGGCGCACGTGGTCGTTCCGGTTACATCGGTATCAAGACGCTGTTAACCAAGGCCGTGGATACCATTGATAAACTGTTCCAGCTCGACAGTCCGATTACCGGGGTGCCTACCGGGTTTAAAGATTTTGATGAACAAACCGCCGGTTTACAGGGTTCCGATTTGGTGATTGTCGCGGGTCGTCCTTCGATGGGTAAAACGACTTTTGCGATGAACATTGTCGAAAATGCCGCGATCAAACATAAATTACCGACCGCGGTCTTTAGTATGGAAATGCCGGGTGAATCATTGGCAATGCGGATGATGTCTTCGTTAGGGCATATTAACCAGCATAAGATACGAACCGGTAAACTCGATGACGAGGATTGGCCACGACTGACCTCGGCAGTTGGTATTTTGTCGGAGGCGCCGATATTCATCGATGATACACCGGCATTGTCACCGAGTGATATCAGGGCGCGTTCTCGCCGCATCGCCCGTGAACATGGTCTGGGCTTGATCGTGATCGATTACCTGCAGTTGATGCAATCCAGTTCCGCAGCCGCACGCGAGAATCGGGCGACCGAGATCTCGGAGATCTCACGTAGTTTGAAGGCCCTCGCCAAAGAATTAAACGTACCGGTAGTTGCACTTTCACAGTTGAACCGTTCTTTAGAGCAGCGTCCCAATAAACGTCCGGTTATGTCAGACCTGCGTGAATCCGGTGCGATTGAGCAGGATGCGGATGTGATCGTCTTTATCTATCGGGATGAGGTCTACAATGAAGATTCGCCAGATAAAGGCACGGCTGAAATCATTGTCGGTAAACAACGGAATGGTCCAATTGGAACTACCCGCTTAACCTTCCTGGGGCAATATACTCGATTCGAAAATCATTCTTTTAATAACGAGGGTTTTTCATGAGCCGCGGAACCTGCGCTGAGATCAACCTATCTGCACTAAAACACAACCTGGATATCGCCCGCAGCAACACACAAGCAAAAGTGATGGCCGTGATCAAGGCGAATGCCTATGGTCATGGCATGGTCGAGGTTGCGCGAGCCTTAGCAAGCTGCGATGGATTCGCGGTGGCGACCATCAACGAGGGCATGGATCTGCGTGAATCCGGTGTTTACCAACCGATACTAATTTTAGAAGGCTTTAATTGTCGTGACGATTTACGCATGGTGTATGCCTATGACCTGCAATGTGTGATTCATAGTGAACACCAGATTGAGATCCTGGAAAAAAACAAAACAGCAGATCGTTCAAAAAATATTAAGGTATGGCTGAAGATCGATAGCGGTATGCATCGTTTGGGTTTCTCACTAAAAGAGGTGCAGGCGATGTTTCAGCGTCTGAATGACTGTAACAGTGTGCAACAACCTGTTCATGTTATGACGCATTTAGCCTGTGCGGACGATAAAAACTCAACCTATACCACCGAACAACTTTCTATATTTAATGACAGCCTGAGCACATTAGCCGTTGATGCGTCTGCAAATATCAGTATTGCCAATTCGGCAGGATTGTTAGCCTGGCCTGAAGCCCATCAGAATACACACTGGGTTCGCCCCGGCATCATGTTATACGGCAGTTCGCCGATCATCGATAACAATGCGGAAAAATATAAACTGCAGGCCGTGATGACCTTGAAATCAGAAGTGATCGCCATCCATAATTTTAACAAGGGTGATAGCATCGGTTATGGTCAAAGTTATGTTTGTGATCAAGACACCAGGGTGGCCACGATCGCGATAGGCTATGGTGATGGCTACCCACGCCATGCTCAAACCGGTACACCGGTATTAATCAATAACAAACAATATCCCCTGATTGGCCGTGTCTCTATGGATATGATCACCGTCGATGTGAGCAAGGGGAAAGACATCAACATTGGTGATGAAGTCGTATTATGGGGCGAGGAATTATCGGCCGACGTCATTGCCGAGCATGCCAATACCATTAGTTATGCTCTTTTTTGTGGCGTAACCCAGCGAGTCCCTTACACTTATTCGCATGCTAACTAAACTGCGGCGTTTTCTATTACTACTCGTTATCCTGATTGTCTTCTTTGCTTTAACTATTTGGAATCTGGTGATGCAGCCGATATGGGGTTCCGTTAACCAAGCCGAACATATCGAAAAATTTTCAGCAACGACGTTAGAAAAAACCGTTAAGACACTGGTGTTGGATTTTTACCCGCGCGATGGGTCAAACCCGGTAAACATGAAACGTTGCGCGCAATATATAAAAACCGAGCTTAGCAAAACCAGTCCGCGTGTTCGCTATCAGCGCTACGTCGTTAACCAGCAAACTTATTATAATGTGATTGCTTCATACGGTCCTGACAACGGCGAACGTATTATTATCGGTGCCCATTATGATTCTGCAGGTTCGACCCCGGGAGCGGATGATAATGCAAGTGGAGTTGCTGGTTTAATTGCAATAGCAGAAAAGTTAGGAAAAGCAGAAAAATTAAAAGACAAAAAATTAAAAACTCGTATCGATCTGGTTGCCTATGCGCTTGAAGAACCCCCTTATTTTAAAACCGATCAAATGGGCAGCGCCTGGCATGCCTTTAAAATGCATGAAGATAAAGTAGATATAAAGTTAATGGTTAGTCTGGAAATGCTTGGCTACTATTCGAGTCAGGATGATTCTCAACAATATCCGATTGCGCTACTTGATTTGCTTTACCCAAAGAAGGGAAATTTCATTGCCGTTGTTGGACTGTTAAATGATGGAGGGACAACCAAAAAAGTGAAATCACTCATGCAGGCGGCCACCACCCTGGATGTGTATTCGATCAATGCACCCAGAATCATTCCGGGGATTGATTTCTCAGACCACCTTAATTATTGGAATGAAGGTTATCCAGCGGTGATGATCACCGACACCGCCTTTTTTCGTAATCATGCCTATCATACTGCCGACGATGTTCCGCAGAGATTGAATTATAATAAAATGGCCGATGTGCTCAGTGGCGTTTTTAATCTGGCTACTCAATATTAATTCGGTTTGGATTCAGTCGGCTCATATTCCGGACAAATGCCGTCAAAAAAAATCGATTTTACTTCCTCAGTAACGGTTTGCTCGGGTACACCGTAGGCATGTAATTCTATCTTTTTGATTATCGCCCCTTCCGGTATTTCCAATGGATGCTGGATGAGATTCCAGCCCTCACCGGATATCTCATAGGATGCCTTTGGTTTGTTGATGTTGAAGGTGCCAGCCTTGGACTCATCGAGTTGGAAATGGATCTCGGGTGAGATTTTAATTGGCATTGCCGAGCTTGCCACGCGTAAGCTGATCGATTTAATGTCTTGCCAATCTTTATTTTCGGATAAGTCTGGTGATTGTATCGAAAATGTCCAATGCGTTTGTTTCGTTAACTGATTACTACTCTTGGGAAAGCATTCACTTGATACCGGTACAAACAGACTACCACCGATAGTGGTTTGTTTTAAATCAGCAGGCCAATCATTATGTACAAAAAACAGGCCTGGGCAGGTTGGATTGCTAAAGGGTTCTTCTTTGTTTTCGATATAAACTTGTGAACTTTGCCAATCTTTCAGGTCTTCTTGGTTATTAAAGTTAAAACAGACATAAGGCAGATTCTTGTGAATGAGAAAATCGTGGCTAATCAATTTTGTCGTCTCGCCTAATACCAAACCCAAAAAACTTATTTCATACGGAACCTCTACAATCAGTCTGTATTCACCCGCACCAAGGTTATTTGCATTTATCGTAAACTGATTTTCCTGTTCGGGTATTGCTTTAACGGCAACCAAATAGGTGTTTTCTAAATTAAACTTATCAAATAGCCGTACAGAAATTTGTTTATCGTTATACAATTGATCAGACTTTAAAGTCAAACCAATACTAAAAGGGTGATAGGCCTTAATCTCATTATCAGGGGTGATTTCAGAGACCGGTTCGCAAGCGGTTAATAGCGATAGACACCACAGCGTTAGTGTCATTAAATAAAAATTATTTTTTTTCATCACGTTTGAAATAAGCTTTTGATTCTTTACTATAGTGAACTAGTTTGTCTTTTACTTTTTTGAGTAATAATCTTGCCCAGATAAATTCGGTTGCCAATATGGCAAGTCCGGCCGGGATGACAATAATAGCAGGCCCCGGTGTCACAATCATAATAATTCCAACAATGAGTACACTCACACCCACTAATGTTACGATCAGTCGGCGAGAAGTGGTATAGGTTATTTGATAGAGTCGGCCGATATTTTCGGCAAATGGCAACTCAATTTGTTCATCTCGGTCACGATGTAATAATGATAGGATGATACCTACAATTAAAATACTGCTCATAATAAGCAGGAGTATATTTGAGTGAATCAGGTAAACATCAAATAATGCTGCACGAATAGCTAATAAGCATAAAATAGCAACCAAGGCTAATTTAATATAGCGTAATTGCATCAGTACGCTGGCAAAGACAAAATAAATTGCACGCAATCCGAACAGAGAAAGTATGCTCGCTGTCAGAATAATAAACGGGCTATTCGATATGCTAAGCGCAGCTGGTATCGAATCAAAGGAAAAAATTAAATCCGTATATTCAATACACAATAAAGCAACCAAAAGCGGCGTAACGAACCATTTCCCATCACCTTTGACTATAAATTTTATGGTGTCGCTATTCTTGTTTAGCGGGAGTTTCTTCATCAAAATAGTTGCCAGGCCGATGTGTCTATCGTTCATTGGTAAAGTTGTATGGGCGATAAATTTAACGGCGCTGATAAAAATGAGTGCGGCGATGAGATAATGTAACCAGTTGTAACTTTCGAGTAAATTAACGCCGAACGAGATAATAACGATCCGGGCAATAATGGCGACAAGAATGCCATAAAATAAAATGCGATATTGATGTTGTGTCGGGATTTTCAGCGTTTGGAAAATAATAAATATTATAAACAGGTTATCGAAATTTAGCGTACGTTCTAAAAAATAGAGGGTAAAATATTGACTGAGTGCATTTTCACCTGAAAGCATTGGTGAAGTTTGATTTAGCAAGGTTAAATCCGGAAAAAGATTATACTCGTATGAAAAATAAACATAAAAACCAAATGCGAGCCCAATACTAAGCCAAAACGCAGATTGGACGACCGCATCACTGATAGTGAATTGGTTTTGGTGTCGTCGTGTCATGCTCACGTCAATAAATAAAAGTGAGGCAATACTGAGACTGATTGCAATCCAAACAAGCATGATCGTGACATTCAATAATTAAAATACAAATTGTAAACGACTTGCTGGTTTGAGCGAAGGATTAAACTTTTGTCGATACCCTCCACAGGTTAAACTAGGCCCATGGCAAAGACGAAAACGGTGTATTTTTGTTCGAGTTGCGGTGCGCAGGCGCCGCAATGGTCAGGACAATGTTCAGATTGTGGTGAATGGAATACCTTGAGTGAAAGCGCAGCGGTGATGCCCTCCAAACATCGGGCGGCGAATACCAATTATGCGGGTGCGGCGGTCAATCAGGTTCAGCATCTGAATACGGTCGCAGCGGACGATGTTAAACGGGTGGCGACTGGGATAGCTGAATTTGATCGTGTTTTGGGAGGCGGGCTGGTTCCCGGTTCGGTAACCTTGATCGGTGGCGATCCTGGGATAGGTAAATCCACCCTGTTGTTACAAGCCATGGTCAAACTGACCGAAGATTTTGCCACTTTGTATGTTACGGGTGAGGAGTCTTTGCAACAGGTGAGTTTGCGTGCCAATCGTATGGGTCACGCTGATGCTAAGGTCCCCTTATTAGCCACGACGCAGGTTGAGTCCATCCTGCAACAGGCACAATCGTCCAAGCCTCGAGTGATGGTCATCGATTCGATTCAAACAATGTTTACCGATGAAATCAGTGCAGCACCCGGCGCGGTCTCACAGGTGCGTGAATGTGCCGCACAATTGGTTCGCTTTGCCAAGCAAACCCAGACCTCCGTGTTTCTGGTTGGACATGTCACCAAGGAAGGCACCTTGGCCGGCCCCCGCGTTTTGGAACATATGGTCGACACCGTGCTTTATTTTGAAGGCGATAGCGGACAGCGTTTTCGTTTGATTCGCGCGGTTAAAAATCGTTTTGGTGCGGTAAACGAGTTAGGGGTTTTTGCGATGACGGATAAGGGCTTGCGTGAAGTGGCCAATCCGTCAGCGATATTTTTGTCACGTCATGAACAGGCCGTCCCCGGCAGTGTGGTGATGGTCACGTTGGAGGGCAGTCGACCTTTGTTAGTCGAAGTGCAAGCCCTGGTAGATGATTCTCAGCTAGCAAATCCACGGCGGGTGACGGTTGGCTTCGAACATAATCGACTGGCAATGTTGTTGGCGGTATTGCATCGTCACGGTGACATCGTAACGGGTGATCAGGATGTCTTTGCAAATGTGGTCGGTGGGGTACGGGTTACCGAAACGGGCGCAGATTTAGCGGTTTTGTTAGCGGTAATGTCGAGCTTGCGTAACAAAACACTGGCACGCGATATGATTGTCTTTGGTGAAGTCGGTCTGGCAGGCGAAATACGACCCGTCCCGAATGGTCAGGAACGATTACTGGAGGCCTATAAGCACGGCTACAAACGAGCCTTAATTCCGGCAGCCAATGCACCACAACAAGCTCCGGAAGGCATGGAAGTCATCGCAGTGCAAAGAATTTCAGAGGCACTGGATAACTGTTAGGTTAAACAGAAGCGCACGAGAAATTTAATCAGGCTGGATGCGCTTTTATATTAATCATTTCGTTGAGTTCGCGCTCGAGCAGTTTTGGATCGCCTAAATTCAATTCAAGCACACGCCGTAGATGCGTCATACTGTCCAAATCGATGTGTTCACATTCGAAACCAATAAAACTGTCATGACTGTGCGCGACATGAACTTCCATCTGAATGTTAACCTCGTTCGCATTCAAGATGAGCTCAAGTGTAAATTCATCACCCCGCGAAGCCTGAATATCTTCAGGGCGTTTCACTAATACACCGTGCAGGCTTAAATCAATGACGGTCCCATCCCAGTGTTTGTTAGCATCCGGAGAGTGCAGCCGATATTCAGCATCAAATGGGATACGAGTGAAATGTCGGCGTTGAGAGTCAGGATGGGTCATAAAATCTCTCTGTTATCCAGGAATGAAAAAACAGCCGCTGGCTGTGAGCGTATGGTGCTAATAGCTTAGTTTATTCGAGATAAAACTGCATGTTGATGTTGCCAATGGTAATGGTGTCGCCATCATTAAGCTTGATACTACGGTCGTTAATGGGATCACCTGAAACCATCGGCGGGCGTTTACCTTCCAGGTGAGAGATGAAATAACCATCGTGCCGGCGGGTGATCACCGCGGTGGCGACGCCCGGTTTACCGATGTTGGTCATCGACTTATTTAACGACAAGGTCTTCCCTAAGTTTTGACCATTCAAAATCTGCAGCCAACCCTGTGACTGGGGTTCACTTTTAATATCTTCGACCGAAACATCGGCTGTCTCTTGCTCGCTTTCCGCAATCGGGTGGATATCAATACTCGTTGACGATTCATTCGAATCCAGGTGGGATACTTCTTCATATTTAAACGAGAGCGTATGTTTGCCAACTCGAATTAAATCACCATCATTGAGTTTATGTTCACGGATGCGCTTTTGATTTACATAGGTACCTTCTTCAGACTCAAGATCGAACAGAGTTGAGTTAGGTCCTGAGGTTTCTATGCGGGCGTGTTTATCTGCCACTGCGAGGCTATCGATAAAAATCGGGCAATTCGTATCGCTACCGATTTCCATCAATCCCTGTTGCAGTGGGAATATTTTTAATACTTTGCTCTTAAAAGACAGCGTCAACTTCGACACTGTAATGTCTCCAGTTTTGAAAAACTTGTTATTTATCTTAGGATTATAGACCTTAATTGACGAACTTGTACAACTTCTGTTGATTTAACAAAACGGTTATTCGCTCGGTTTCTTGAGTTTTTCTTTCCAATTTGAGTCAATACGCACAGTTTTAACAGTGTTTTTAGTGGTTTGCACAATTTCGATGGGATAATCCGCTATCAGCAGGCTCGTGCCCGGATCGGGAATGTGCTCTAAATATTCGATGATCATGCCATTTATCGTCTTTGGACCATCACTGGGTAATTCCCAGCCAAGAATACGGTTGATCTCGCGCACACTGGCACTGCCGTCAATCAAATAGCTGTCATCATTCTGTCGATGAATATCTCTGTTTTTGGCCGCTGGATCCGTAGTAAATTCACCCACCACCTCTTCGAGCAGGTCTTCAAGGGTGATAAGGCCTAAAATATCGCCATATTCGTCAACAATTAAACCAATACGGCGTTTTTCTCTTTGAAAGTTGAGCAGCTGGGTGTTCAACGGCGTCCCTTTGGGCACAAAATAGGCTTCGCGGACGATTTCGCGTAAGGTTTCCTGGTTGGCCTTCTCTTTATCGTTAAATAACTGGATAACTTTGCGTAAATGCAAAAATCCAATAACCTTATCAATGTCACCTTCATAAATCGGTAACTTGGTGTGTTGGCTTTCGCGGATATTTTTACTGATCTTGTCCCAGTCATCTTCAATGTCGATGCCGATAATTTCATTACGTGGCACCATGATGTCTTCTACCGTGACTTTCTCCAGGTCCAGCAGGTTTAACAGCATCTCCTGGTGGCGCTGGGGAATGACCGCGCTGGCTTCATTGACGACCAGGCGTAACTCCTCGGTCGATAGATCATATTGGGATACTTGTTCAGCACTCAGACCCAGAAGCCGGAAGATGCCGCGTGCGGCTTTATTGGTGATCCAGACAAATGGATAGAGTACTTTTAACAGGGGTTCGAGGATAAACGAAGCGGGCAGGGCAAACCGTTCGGGATTTAAGGCGGCGAGTGTTTTGGGGGTCACTTCAGAGAATAATAGAATCACCACGGTCAGTGCGATGGTGGCAATTAACACGCCTTTTTCGCCGTAGAAATAAAGACCTACCATACTCGCGATCGCGCCTGCGAGAATATTAACAAAATTATTCCCGAGTAATATGACACCAATCAAACGTTCCGGATGGTCAAGCAGGCGTAATGCGCGCTTTGCACCTGGTTTGTTTTTGTCTGCAAGGTGTCGCAACCGATAACGGTTGATACTCATTAAGCTGGTTTCGGAGCCGGAGAAAAAACCGGATGTGATGATTAAAAAGGCCAGGGTACCGAGTAATATACTAAGGGGTATGTCTTCCAAAAATATTGATTCCTGATTGAGTGAGTACGTTATTAGTAACGAGCTTCGCTAGCGGCGTCAAGCGCTAAGCGGCAAGAAGTTGGCTTATACAGATTGAGATTAGGGTCTTTGTAGAATGATTTCCAGTACAAACTTACTGCCAAAGTAGGCCAGCAGTAAAAAGGCAAATCCCGCGAGTGTCCAGCGTATCGCGGTTCGTCCGCGCCAACCGAATCGCCATCGTCCTATCAATAAAACGCCAAAAAGTATCCAGGCACCGATGGACAGTACGGTTTTATGCTGGGAAATCAGATCATCAATAAAGAAAAATCCGCTGATTAACGATACACACAAGATAATAAAACCAGTGCCAATCATCCTGAATAACAGTTTTTCCATGGTCTCGAGTGGCGGCAAACTGCGCACAAAACCTGCGGCATGCTTGTTATGTAGCTGTACATCTTGCACATAAAGCAAGATGGCCTGTAAGGCGGCGATACTAAGTAGGCTATAAGCTATCAAAGACGTGATAATATGAATTTCCAGAACAAAAGAAAGGTCATGGCTTAAGGGGTTAGTCTGGTCGTTAACTAATCGCAGCAGTACGGCGAAAGCGGCAATGGGTAAGACACCAATAGATAGATTTTCTATCGGGTCGTGCCAGGCAAAGCTAATCAGCATCAGTGCGATGACCCAGGCAATCAGTGAGAATACCGTGAAAAAGCTAATGTCGAGTGCATCCCCTGAAAATAAGCGCAGATACAGGGTATAGGCATGTAAGATGATGGCAAAATATGCAATCATTAACAGACGGGATTTGCTTAATCCCTGTCCACGTGTGACTAAGCGGTAAATGAATAAGACCGTCAGCAGGAGATAAACGGCGATAGCAGCACTGGCAAAAACGGGTTCAGACATAAGCGCTATTGTGGCTTATGTCGAAAATTTTAAAAAGCATCGATTGAGGGTTCCATTGCCACTTTTGGAAAATTATTTTAAGAATCAAGCAACAATGGCCGATGATTAGCCCTAATAAGCCTTACTAACCGATAACACTGTAAATGATCCGGCATGAGCAACGGATCTCAGACACGGGTAAGAAAGCATGGCTTGAGACTCTGGGCACATTCTGGTTTACTCCCGGTATGGCAAGACTTTAGCCAGGTAAATTGAAATTAAACATGGAAAATAGCTAGATGGAAATTCGCATACTGGGGTGCAGCGGTGGCGTCGGAACTGACCTTCGAACCACTACCTTATTGATTGATCAGGATATTTTGATCGATGCGGGGACGGGTGTTGGAGATCTGAGTATGGAAGAAATGCTCAATATTCGACATATTTTTGTCACTCATTCACATCTGGATCATATCGCCTGTATCCCGTTGTTAGTGGATACCTTGTTTGATCAGCTCGAGACGCCCATCACCATTCATGCTCAGGCGGCAACGATCGACGCGTTAAAAACTCATATATTCAACAATGTTATCTGGCCTGATTTTTCGAAACTACCCAATGCTGAGAATGCGGTCATGCGTTATTCACCCATGCTACCAGGTGAAGTGCTTAACATTGATGATCGACAACTGGAGATGATCAATGTCAATCACATCGTCCCGGGCGTCGGCTATCGAGTGGAAAATGCCATTGGTGCGTTTGCCTTTAGCGGCGATACCACCACCAATGACTCATTGTGGGAAGTACTCAACAAACGTGACAAACTGGATGTGTTAATCGTGGAGGCGGCTTTTGCCAATGCCGATATCGATCTATGTCGTCGCGCGGGTCATTATTGTGCCGATTTATTAGCCGATGACCTTACCAAGCTTAAACATCAACCTAAGGTCTATATAAGCCACAATAAACCGGGTGCTGAGAAGCAGATCATGGCTGAGTGTGAAAAGGCCATTACGACCCATAAGATTCATCCGCTTAACGGCGGCTTTCGTTTAAAACTCTAATCGGTCAAACGCGGCTGTTATTCTTGACTTCGTTCCAGAAGCTTTGCTCTGTCTTGATGCGTTTCGCACATCGCACAGCATTTTCTCCGCTTCGCTGCAGTTGACAAACTCTTTAGAATTCAGGCGTCGTCCCCGTTATACTATCGACCCTATTTTGAATTAACGAATTTGAAGACTGACTATGTTTGATGGACTTTCCGAACGCCTCGGCCAAACCGTCCGCAATTTGCGCGGGATTGGTCGACTCACCGAAGACAATATAAAAGATACCTTACGTGACGTACGCATGGCCTTGCTTGAGGCCGATGTCGCGTTGCCAGTGGTGAAACAGTTTATCGATCAGGTCCGGGAACAGGCTGTCGGTGAAACCGTATTGAAGAGTCTGGCCCCAGGACAGGCCTTTATTAAAGTGGTCAACGATCAACTGACCGAGTTGATGGGGGAGCATAATGATGCGTTAAATCTCTCTTCGACACCGCCTGTTGTCATTATGATGGCCGGCTTGCAAGGGGCAGGTAAAACCACCACGGTCGGTAAGTTGGCGACCTGGCTGAAGCAGAAAGAGAAAAAGTCCGTCATGGTGGTTAGTTGTGACGTCTATCGACCTGCCGCGATCGATCAGTTAAAAACCGTAGCAGAGCAGGTCGATGCCCGCTTTTTCCCCAGCGATCCAAAGCAAAAACCTGAAAAGATTGCCAAAGCCGCCTATAAAGAGGCCAAGATCCAACACTCAGATGTCTTAATTATTGATACGGCAGGCCGACTGCACGTCGATGCTGAGATGATGGACGAGATTAAGGCCCTGCATGCCAGCGTTAATCCAGTTGAGACCCTGTTTGTGGTCGATAGCATGACCGGCCAGGACGCCGCCAATACGGCCAAGGCCTTTGATGAGGCGTTGCCGTTGACCGGTGTGATATTAACCAAAACAGATGGTGATGCACGTGGCGGGGCGGCCCTGTCAGTACGCCAGATTACCGGTAAACCGATCAAATTCCTGGGTGTGGGTGAGAAAATGGATGCGCTTGAGGCCTTTCACCCGGATCGCGTGGCCTCCCGGATTCTGGGCATGGGCGATGTCGTCAGCCTGGTTGAGGAAGTGCAGGAAAAGATCGATGTCGATAAGGCCGAAAAGCTGGCCAAGAAATTCCAGAAAGGCAAAGGCTTTGACCTGGAAGATTTCCGTGATCAGTTCCAGCAATTGAAAAATATGGGCGGCATGGCGGGTATCATGGACAAATTGCCCGGTATGGGCGGTATGCCACAACAGGCGATGAACCAGATCGATGAGAAACAACTGAGCCGACAGGAGGCGATCATCAACTCCATGACCCCGGCCGAGCGACGTAAACCCGAGATCCTGAATGGCTCACGAAAACGCCGCATCGCAGCCGGATCCGGTACCCAGATTCAAGACCTCAACCGTCTATTGAAACAGTTCAAGCAGATGCAGAAAATGATGAAAAAAATGAAAAAGGGTGGCATGAAGAAAATGATGAGCCAGTTCAAAGGCGGGATGCCACCCGGCTTCTAAGCCGTTATTTATACCCCTCATCCCAACCTTCTCCCTGAGGGAGAAGGAGCGAACTGCTCCAAATAATTCCCCTCTCCCTCAGGGAGACGGCTACATGGACGTAGCCGGTAGGGCGACGCAGGAAGCCAAAGCCGAGGG
>CAMYMO010000158.1 GCA_947259425.1 uncultured Ectothiorhodospiraceae bacterium
ACTCAAAAGGTGGATTTGCAATGGTTCTCGCGGGTCTCAAGGCATGGTTGGAACATGGCGTTGTCTTGGATCTTGTACGTGATCAGTTTCCCGATGGATGTCCAGAGTAATGAGAGCATCTAGTTAATGATCAAGCACTTTCAATACAGAAAAATATGTTTTGGCAGAGATTATCTAGCTGAGTGCTACACAGATTCTTTCAGTCTAACCGAAGCAGCCAAACATTCCTGTATGTCCCAATACCATTTTTCTAGAGTATTCACGAAGACATTCGGAGAATCACCTTACAAATATGTCGCCAGACTAAGAATCGAAAAAGCAAAAAAGATGTTGATAACAGAAAACTTTAGTGTAAGCGAAATATGTGAAGAAATAGGTTATTCAAGTATCAGTAGTTTTTCTCTTCTTTTTCGTAAGAAAGTAGGCATGTCGCCTACACTATATCGTCGCAGGTTATGGGGTATGTCAAGTGAACCCCTAAGTTTTCCAATGCAATCTATTCCTATGTGTTATGCACATCATTTATTTGGCGTGAAGTTGTTATGAAAGCAATATTGAATAAGTTGACACGCATTTCTTTCTATAAAATAAGGATCTATCTAGTAAAGGAGCAGGAAAATGATTCAATCTATAGCCCATGTGACAGTGTATGTGTTAGATCAGGATGAAGCCCTTGAATTTTATAGAGATAAACTTGGGTTTGAAGTAGGCACGGATATGACCGTCGAAGGTGGATTTCGTTGGCTAACAGTATTTGCAAAAGCCCACCCGGAACTTGAGCTAGTATTGGCAGAACCAAAAGAAGGACCAATGTTCAACAGGAATTCTGCGGACAAAATAAGAGCCTTAGTTGCAGACGGTGCATTTGGAGTTGGGGTTTTTGAGACTGATAATTGTCAAGAAACTTATGATGAACTTGTAGCAAAAGGAGTTGAATTTACGCAACCTCCAATAGAACAGTTTTATGGGATTGAGGCAATGGGAAAAGATAACTCTGGCAATTGGTTTAGCTTAACCCAACGGACAAAGTAAAAAACAATATATCAAATAACCCCAGTTGACCCGTAACTCAGTCCAGCTTTGTTGCAAGCTAGAGCAATAGCGACAGCCAAAAAGCTGGACTGAGTTACGGGTAACAGAGTAAGGCGTTAGTTAACATAAGTGAAAAAACGATTTCTATTTACTCGCAGCGCACCCGAAAACGTCCAAATTTGTGCCATTTGATCTTAAGCAAATGTTAAGCACTTTGTGACATTCAGACACAAACATACTCCGATAACGACAATTAATTTGCTTCCCAAATTTATTAATCTGAAAATATATCTAAATAAAACAGTGCTTTACGTCACTATTCTCTAATTTACCTGATTATGCCCATATTATTAAAGTGTGACGAATGCACGGTTTTTGGGATCCGTATTTTATATGTTGTTTGCATTAAACAGGAGACCCCTAAATGTTTAGAAAACAACTTGATAACTTTGTTCGTAATGCGATTACCGCAACGAGTGTCCACACTGAAGACCGTCGATCGGGCCAGGAACGTCGCCAATGTAAAGATCGCCGCCGTGAAACGCGTTCAGGCGTTGAGAAACAAACAGACCGTCGCGGTCCAGACGATCGCCGCAAACAGGAGCGCAAAGCGCCCACCCTCAATTGAATACCATATATAAGTAACGACACGATAGAGTTAAAGGAAGTCAGCTGGGTTTTGTGCACCGGGGCAAGTGATTGAGATATAGGTCGGTGTGGGTTGATCGATGCGAAGTGCAGTCAACTTACCGCCCCAGACACAGCCACTGTCGATGCAGTGGATGTTTGGATTTTTAATGATGCCCTGGGCGCCAAGCGTCGACCAGTGACCGAAAATAAACTTTAAATCTTGGCTCTGTCTACCCCCCACTTCAAACCAGGGGTAACGCCCTGGTTTTGTTTTTCCCAAACCGCCTTTGTCTTCCAGTGCGAGTTTGCCTTTTTCATTCACGTAACGAATGCGGGTAAAGCTGTTGCAAATAAACCGTAGACGTTCCCAGCCCTCGAGTGATTCATCCCATACACGGGGCTTGTCGCCATACATATTAAACAGAAATTCGGTGTAGCCTTCGCTGCGTAATACGGTTTGTAATTCTTTTGCGCACTTTTTGATGAGCTTGAGATCCCACTGGGGAGCGACCCCGGCGTGAACCAGGCAATAGCCGAGCTTTTTATCTCGGTGGAATACCGGCTGGTGGCGTAACCAGTCAATCAACTCCTCAGCATCGTCGGCCTTGAGCACGGCCTTGATGTCTTTACTTTTGTCTTTTTTAACGCCGGCGTGGATCGCCAGCAGGTGCAGATCATGGTTGCCTAATACGGTGATGGCCCGATCCCCCAGCCCTTTAACAAAGCGTAAAACCTGAAGTGATTGCTTACCTCGGTTGACCAGATCACCGGCAAACCACAAGCTATCCTCCGTTTCTGAAAATTGGATACTCTCCAACAAGGTCATTAATTCGTCATAACAACCCTGAACATCCCCAATGGCGTACACCGACATAAAACAACTCATTTATTAACCATTTAACGCCTATTATCCCGTAAACCGTTAATAAGGTCACATTAGATTGTTAAACATCATTACCAGGGGTTCCCTTCTGATAACCCACGTTTAAAATGGCTGAATAAGAAAACATTAGTTATGGGGAGAAAGTATCCAATGGATTAGAAAACCATCAGTAGCATGGACGTGTACACTGATGCCGAGCGCGACCGCGCCCAGCGTGACAACATCGCCTTAAACTCAACCCCGCTTCAGCCTGCAGACCTGCCACAGGAAATCCTCGCCCGCCTACAACCGCATTACTCCAACTGGAGTATGCAGGACAACAGCGTTAATTATCGTGAATTGCGTAAATCCGATAGCGTGCTGCTGTTTGAAAAACAGGGTAAGGACTGGGTTTCGGTACAAAGTTTTACCGGCACCGTCGTCATGGGTGAAACGGCCTATGCCGTGAGTCGTCGGAGTTTGCGTAAAGCCCCTCGTGGGGGAGGAAGTGGGCGTGGGATGGATGCGGAGCCAGCAACGTTGGCGGCAGCCAATTCTGAAGAACCACAATTAGTGCCCGCCGTCCTAATTACATCACCTGGTAATGGCAGCTCGCTTAAACTCACCGATAAAAAAAATATCACTACCTCGTTTCAAGATTATACTTTTAAAGTTGGTGATACGGTCGAGAGTGTGGTCAACACGCTAACCGGCGAAAACAATCCGAGTGCGATATTTAATTACAACCCTCCGTATAGTGAGAAACGCCCACCTCAAGAAGGTGATCCGGTGCGGGTTGCCGTTGGTCAGGCATTGATGGTGAAGGGCGGTGTAACCAATACAGGTCGAGTGAATTTATCCTGGAAATCAGAAAAAGGAAGCAATGGATCGCAATCTACCAGTGTACGACAAGGTGAAAAAAATCAATCGGTGGATTGGGAGATCAAGATCGATAATATTCAGCCCGGAGATTATACCCTGACGGCTATAGCGGGCAGTGCCAGTCATACCAGCCAATTTACGATTGAACCACAACACTGGTTACGGCTTCTTTATAATGATGAAAACGACAAACCCATCGACCTGGACC
>CAMYMO010000159.1 GCA_947259425.1 uncultured Ectothiorhodospiraceae bacterium
CTGGTTGGTTAAGAAGGCCTCTATCCCAGCATTACGTTGGCAGGAGCATAAAGACTAATGAAAGCATATCTTGGATTAATGTTGATGATCACTAAGCGCTACTGGAAAGTGTTATTCGCCATTAGTGTTGGTTTTGTCGTCCTTTATTATTCGGGTTTACTGTTATTAACCATGCTGCGTTTTGGTGAAATACCAAATTACGTAGAGTTTCATCCAGTGTTTCATGTATATGGGTTGATTCTTGAAGGTACCCCTTCATTGCTTGACGCTATCCCGATTTTGATAGACGAACCCTGGTTTGAAACGGGCTATAAAAACCCAGCCTATTACGGCGTTGCAACATGGAGCTTTATGTTGATACCACCCAAAATGTTGCTTGTGCTTTTGATGGGGATTCTACTGGGAATATTTGTCGCCACAGTTTTACATAGCAGGAATAAAAGTTGTCAGTTAAAAACGGATAAACGATTAGTTGCGGCAGCGGGTATGAGCTCTACCTTTATAAGTTTAACCAGTGCAACGTTAACATGGGTTGTGTGCTGCGCTACCCCCTCATGGTCGGTAGCACTAGCGATGCTTGGTATGAGTGCCTCGTTAGCACTATGGCTGGAGCCTTTGGGGAATGTTCTAACTATCACCGCATTAGCTGTCATGGTGTTGATTATCTATTACCAGCTCAGGGTAATCATTAAAACAAATCACAATCAGTTAGGAAGGGCATAAAAGGATAAACGAATGAGTGAGATGATGGGTACAGAATCAGGTCAGTCTATGGAGAAGTCAGTTAAACAGGATATGCTGCCGCCACTATCACATGCGCACCTCAATAAGCTAAAGAAAACCAAGGGGCATATCGTCATCGATAATGTCACGGTTGATTATGGAAAAGGTGTGCTAGCCGTCAAGGATGCCAATCTAGAGATACAACCAGGTGAGTTTGTCTGTTTACTTGGTCCGTCAGGTTGTGGAAAGTCAACTTTAATGAATACAGTCGCTTCTTTCGTTAAACCGACCTCTGGGACAGTGACAGTCGATGGTGAAAGGGTAAAAAAACCCGGCCTGGATCGCGGCATGGTATTCCAGCAGCATTCGTTATTTCCCTGGAAAACGGTTTGCGACAATGTCGCCTTTGGTCCATTGATGGCAAAAAAAGGCAAAGTCGAAGCACAAAGCATAGCCAGGACCTTTGTAGAAATGGTGGGCTTATCGGCCTATGAAAATAGTTTTCCTGGCATGTTGTCGGGTGGTATGAAACAACGCGTTGGTATTGCCCGTGCCCTGGCAAATTACCCCAATGTTTTATTGATGGACGAACCTTTTGGCGCATTAGATGCACAAACTCGCGCCATGATGCAGGAGAACTTGCTACAGATTTGGGGTGAGTTTGGGATCTCCGTTATTTTTGTCACTCATGATATAGATGAAGCCGTTTTCCTGGCTGATCGTGTAGTGGTAATGTCAGCGAGTCCAGGCAGGCTGATTGCGGATATTAAAGTTGATTTACCCAGGCCGCGTAAAGCTTCGATGGTGACCAGCAGTGCATATGTAGAGACTAAAAAGAAATGTATGGAGCTTATACGCTCTGAATCATTGCGAGCCTTCGAATTACAAAGCAGTAAAACATAACGGGTTTATTCCGGATGCATGTCTTGACTAAATTAAGATACAAAAATCGATACTTTATTGTTGTTGCTGCTTTTATCTTGGCAGGATTGATTGTTACTTTAGTATCACGGTTAATTAATTCTGATCCAGATGTATTGTCCGAAATAAGTATAAATTCACCTGATGTCATCCAAACTTACAAACTGGTTGATCATAATAATAATGAATTGACGCAAGACCGTTTTACAGGTCAATGGTCATTCGTTTTCTTTGGTTTTACAAATTGCCCCGATGTCTGTCCGGCAACATTAATGCAGTTAGCTCAGGTCAAAAAGGCAATCGAAAAAGAACCCCGCTTAAAAATAAAGCCTGAATATTTCTTTGTTAGCGTTGATCCGGAGCGAGATGGGCATGAACATCTTGCGGATTATGTCCGTTATTTTGATTCTAGTTTCGTTGGCCTTACCGGTAGTATTTCAGATATTACGCGTTTTGAAAAACAATTTGACGCCTATCATCGCTACGACAATAAAAATTCATCGGGTTTTTATACGGTACAACATAGTTCCGAGGTGTTTTTGATTAATCCCGATGGGAAGTTGATTGCCAAGTTTGCACCGCCGATGGATATAAACTTGGTGCTAAGCCTAATGAATATGATAGTTAGTCAATATAACAGTGCAGCTGTCTAAATTGAAAAATGACTATGACAAACAATTCAATTATCGCGTTATTTATGCTGGTCCTGCCAATGCATAGTCTTGCTGGTACAATTGATACCACTGGCCAGGCGCCTTATGAACAGTGCGGCTACTGTCATGAGTATGATGGTAATTCGTTGATGCCCAGTTATCCACGACTGGCGGGTCAGACCTCTGAATATATTAGCAAACAGTTGCGTGATTTCCGCGCAGGCAAACGTCACGGCCAAATGCAGGCAACAGCTGAGTTACTATCGGATGAAGATATCCAGATCGTGGCCGAGTATTTTTCATCACAACCGGTGATCGTGCGTTCACCTGAGAAATTAACGGCCCAGCAAACAAGAGTTGCGCAGCAACTCATCCAGCAGGGAGATGGTGAGCGAAACATACCTGCCTGTGTAAGTTGTCATGATAAAAATGTTGAGGGTATGAAAACTTTCCCACGCTTGGCGGGGCAACATCAGGTCTACCTGTTTGAGCAGCTTATAGCTTTCAGAACAGGCGAAAGGGCCAACGATGATCAACAACAAATGCAGCAAATCAGCCGCGCTTTAACGGAGCAGGAAATTCGACTTTTGGCGAGTTATCTAGCTTCATTAGTGACTCCGGAAAGTGAGCGAAAACAGTCTCTTAATGGGCAAAGAGGTCAACAGGATGGTTGAGAAAACTCTATATGAAACAATAAGTAACGCAGGTGCTATTAATAATGTCCCAGCGAGGCAAAGTGATATTGACAGGGGTAATAATCAGCATATAATAACATGTTATAACAAGTCATTACGAGTGAATGAAATGAATGCCATGAAAAACAAAGATAAGACCGTTCGCAATGAATCAATGCAGCCCCTGTATGCACAAATTAAAGACATCCTCAAACAGCGCATTATGGATGGAGACTATGCGGTGCATGAGCGTTTGCCGTCTGAAAGCGAGATGATGAAATTGTTTGGTGTTAGTCGTATCACTGTTCGTCAGGCTTTACGGGACTTACACACTGAAGGGCTGGTGTTTAGTGTGCAGGGCAAAGGTACATTTGTTTCAAGACCTAAGGCCGTGCAAGATGTTCAACGCCTGCAGGGTTTTGGTGAAGCGATGTCTCCTCAAGGCTATGAAACATCGGCACGAGTGGTGAGCGTACAAGAAACGCACCCTAATCAGGAAGTTGCTGAAGCACTTAAGTTGCCACAGAACGCAAGCGTGATTGAGCTCACACGCATCCGTTATCTCAACCGTGAACCTATTTCATTAGATCAAAGCTATTTTCCAC
>CAMYMO010000160.1 GCA_947259425.1 uncultured Ectothiorhodospiraceae bacterium
ATGGATATCATCAATACTGGGTATGTTGGGACTGTGAATATCATAGACACCAGGACCAATATCGTTCGGATAGTGAAACGATTCAAATGCATTAAGCAGTTCCATATCTGAGCGGGATGTTTCGATCGTAATTACATCCGCATCCATTGCTGCGATGGCAGGCATAATGTCATTAAACTCCGAATAACACATATGGGTATGAATTTGTGTTTCATCTTTCACCCCAGCGGCCGTTAGTTTAAAGGCATTGACGGCCCAATTTAGATAATGTTGCCAATCTTTCTTTCTTAATGGAAGTCCTTCTCGTAGCGCAGCTTCATCAATTTGAATAATGCGTATACCGGCTTGTTCTAGTTCACAGACTTCATCGCGAAGTGCGAGTGCCAATTGATGGCAGGTATCAGCGCGGGATTGATCATCACGCACAAATGACCAGTTCAATATAGTGACCGGTCCAGTGAGCATACCTTTTATGGGTTTTTGTGTTCTGGATTGTGCATAGCGACTCCAGTGAACCGTCATTGATTTATCACGGCTAACATCACCATAGATGATAGGTGGTTTTACACATCGGGAACCATATGATTGTACCCAACCATTTTGACTAAAGACAAAACCTTCAAGTAACTCGCCAAAGTACTCTACCATGTCGTTACGTTCCGGCTCACCATGCACGAGTACGTCCAGGCCTAGTTGTTCTTGTTTTTTGATGACAAGATTAATTTCCTGTCTCATCAGTGTCTGATATTCGCTATCGGAAAGTGTGCCCGATTTGTATTGCTTGCGTGCCTGGCGAATTTCCTTAGTTTGTGGAAAAGAGCCGATCGTCGTGGTTGGCAACAAAGGTAGCTTAAGCCACTGTTGTTGTGCTTTGATTCGATGCTCAAATGGACTTTTCCTCGATGTCATCTGCGCGGAAATGTTAAGGCATCGTTGTTTGACTTCTTCGTTATGAATTCGGCTTGACTGACGGCGTGTTAATATCGCAGTACGTGTTTCATCAAGTCTGGTTTTGAGTTGTTGATCATATTGCTCGTTAGGGAGCTGTAAGGCCTTGCTTAACAACTGGAGTTCCCCTAGCTTTTGTGTCGCAAAGGACAGCCACTGACAAATTTCCGAATCAAGCTGGAGTTCCTGATCCAGATCGACTGGAACATGTAATAGTGAACAGGAGGGAGCCAACCAAAGCCGTTCCTTTAGATTTTCTTTAATTGGGCGTAAATATGACAGTAGCGTATCAAGATCGGCTCGCCAGATATTTCGACCATCAATAACGCCCAAAGACAGGATCTTATAATCAGACAACCAGGTCAGGACATGTTGAATTTCATTTTGAGCACGCACGGCATCAATATGTAGTCCATCTACGGGTAGATTACAGGCCAGCTTCAGGTTTTCTTTCAACGGCCCAAAGTAAACGGCTAACAGGGTATTGAGTTTAGTCCTGCACAACCGGGTATAGACAGACTCAAATACGGACTGCCATTCTCGGGGTAGATCTAATGCCAGAATCGGTTCATCAATTTGTACCCAAGTCACTCCCTGGGCATGCAATTGCGTGAAGATTTCATCATAGACAGATAACAGGTGCTCGACAAGTTCGAGTTTGTTAAAAGAATTCCCCTTCACTTTACCCAACCACAAATAACTTAATGGCCCTAGTATCACGGCTTTCGCTTTGTATCCCTGTTTTATGGCTTCATCGACTTCATCAAACAGTTTACTGCTGCTTAGTCTAAACGTTTGATCTTTACTGAATTCAGGAACGAGATAATGATAGTTGGTATCAAACCATTTGGTCATTTCACATGCCGGTACCGATGCCCGATTGGGGGCACGGCCTCGGGCCATGCAGAAGTAGGTGTCGAGATCCACCGGATTGCTGCTCGGGTGCTCAAAACGTTCCGACACCACGCCAAGCAACGCAGAAAGATCGAGTACATGGTCATACCAGGAGAAATCGCCGACAGTCACCCATTCAAATCCTGCTTTGTGCTGAAGTTGCCAATGGTGCTGGCGAAGTTGTTTTCCAACCATGAGCAAGGCACTTTGGTCGATGTCCCCCTGCCAATACGCTTCCAGGGCATGTTTTAGCTCACGTTGCACGCCGATGCGGGGAAATCCAAGCGTATGAATAGTATTCATTTATCTGTCTCCTGATTTTTTCGTATATTTTTGTGAAGAAGAGTGTGAACGAGTGAAAAGAATGATTAAACTTCATGTATTGAATAATTATTATGAATAACTTTAATATTGATTTTAGAACTCCGACATTTACGTAGTTTGCAGGCCATACACCATTGGGGCAGTCTGGCGCGTGCGGCAGAACAATTGCATTTGACCCAGTCTGCGCTCTCGCATCAAATCAAGGTGCTGGAAAATTATTATGACACCCGGCTTTTTCTGCGAAGTACTAAACCGTTAAGCCTGACACCAGCTGGTATGAAGTTGATGGAACTGGCGGAGCGAGTGTTGCCTGAGGTTGATGCGACTGATCGTAGTCTTCGACAGTTTGCACAAGGCTCGCAGGGACGACTCCATATTGCTATTGAATGTCATGCCTGTTATGAGTGGTTGATCCCGGTATTGGATCAGTATCGTCAGCAGTGGCCCGAAATAGAAATTGATATTCGAACCGGATTCAATTTTGAACCTATTGCGGCGTTGCAGAAAGGGCAAGTGGATGTGGTGATCAGTTCCGATCCTCAGCAAAGTGATAACTTATATTTTGAGCCTTTATTTGAATATGAAGCATTGCTGGCGCTGGCTAATGATCATCCTCTGACTGCTAAGACCTATATAAGCCCAGCAGATTTGGCCGATCAGACGTTGGTTACCTATCCGGTTGATCGTAAGCGATTGGATGTGTTTAATCGGTTTTTACAACCGGCACAGGTAGAACCGTCCGAGCTGCGTCAGGCAGAACTGACTTCCATTATCTTGTTACTGGTCGCTACGCTAAAAGGTGTTGCGGTATTACCCGACTGGGTGCTACGGGAATCACTTAATCAGAAACGCCTTACCACTCGTCCATTGGGTGAGAGAGGGATGCGGGGTACGCTTTATGCGGCGCTAAGAAAACCTGAACAAACTTCAGCCTTTATTCAGGGGTTTATTGAGCTGAGCCGTCGAGCTATGGACGTAAAACGATAATTTTTCATTTAATACAACTTATGATATCTGCGCTCGCTTTAAAGGTGCAGCTTCAGGTTAAATGCATTATTTCATTTTACGTATATTAAAATACGGGGGCTGTTCTTTGTCTGCCAGATCGAAAGAATACAGCAGTGCAAGACCAGACCCCGCAAACTACGATTTCGGCTGGATGATATTTAGGATAGTTGTTTTATCTAAACCTTCTGGAGAAAGGTCTAAATTAACATTGTCGTCCTGAATCGATACATCAATGGCCCCACTTCTTTGTAACATTTCGCGAAGATCAATCGTATTTAGCATACTTTGCACCAGATAATGTCTCACATGTGTTGATTGTTCGTTATTACGACTCGAAATGGAATTTCCCACGCTTGTGTTTGCAAAATAAACACGGTTCTGCCCCTCCACATTGGCCACC
>CAMYMO010000161.1 GCA_947259425.1 uncultured Ectothiorhodospiraceae bacterium
GTTTTTGCAATATTCAATTTTAAAATATATGGCGTACCATTAGTTATACATGCAATTAGTTTATTGGGCTTCTGGGCAATTGGCTATGAATTTACGTAAAAGAGAAACACATAACAACTCAACCAAGTTCGCGCTATCGCGCCGGACCACCAACCCGCTCCGCGGTTTGTTGGCCGCTTGTTTCTAACGTTAGGCGAAGTTAAGTATGGGAGTAGGATTATTTGCATTAATAGTTCTAGCTATAGCTATATTAGGAATAATTAGTCTAATAATTATTTCATTGCTGGCAATAAAGCAGCGATTTCGTAAATACGCGCTCTTTATTTTGCTGCTATCGATAGTTATAGCTTTATTTTGTACTGTGCAGTACGCCGAACATACAACCGCACTGTCATTTATTTTTGCTTTTGGTCTTTTTTCGTGGTTAGGAATTGTAATTTCAATAATGACGGCAATGTTAATTGACATTTTTTTATCTTTTATCAAATGAGAATGCTCGCGCCTAACAAGTCAACCAAGGCCGCGCTTACGCGCTGGACTGCCAAAGAGCTCCGCTCTTTGTCAGCCCTTGTTTCTAACGTTATGTGTGAAAAATAAAAAATGAACATCAATATAACAATGGCTTTTCAACTATTAACAATAGTTATAATACTTACACCTATCATCATTTTGGCTTGGGGTATTTATAAGAAAAAAAGTGCTAAAAAAATAATTAGTTACACAATCTTCTCATCCATAATTATTGGTTTAGTTGTGCAATCTGCCTCTGAAGGGCATGCACACGTACCATTTTCAAATATTATGTACTTTTTTGGTGAGGTTGGCGTAACAGTTATCTTATTAACAATTGTTTTGGGTATACGTCACTTTTATGCAAAATATAAAAACACATAACAAGGCGCTCAAAACCGTTCACTTTGTTCACTGGGACAACTACCCGCTCGTTTTACTCACGGCTAGTTGCCCCTTAGCTGGTCGTTATGTGTAAATAAAAATGTGGAATATATTTTATAGCGCTGATGCTATTGAGATACTAATGCAAGATCTATTATTTTCAGTATCTTGGCTGCTTTTCTCAATTTTTTGGTCATATATAGTGTTGCGAACTTTAAAAAAAACTAGTAACAAACATCCACTTTTAAAACCTGGAAAATATATAGGCTATACATTCATAATGATAGGCCTGTTAATGACTATTGCCTTTACAGGTTTCTATTTTCAAGATAAATATTATTTATCGAATAAAAATTACAAGGTTGTAAAAGGCCACATAACTAATATAGAACTTGGATATAAAATAGTTAATTTTGAAGTTATGGGTGAGAAGTTTAGGATTACAGGAAGAAAATCTTGGTCTAATCTATCTGTCCTGAAATTCAAAAAAATAATGAATAAAACCATTAAAGTTTACTTTATTCCGAATGGTGAAAGAGATCATTATCCAAGTAAACATAGAATATTAAGAATAGATGTATACACATAACAACACGCCCAAGTCTGCCGGCTGCGCCGGCGGGACAGCCAAAGAGCTTCGCTCTTTGTCAGCCCCTTGGCTTAAACGTTAGATGCTATAAAATAATTAACCAGTTTAAATACTTTCACAGATACAATCATCGAGGTTTACATGGAAACTAAAGTCGACGAGATAGCCAATAATATTTTCCGTCTATCGACGTATACTCCGGATGTACCGCCCAGTGGATTCACGTTTAATCAATATCTCATTAAGGCAGATGAACCACTACTATTTCATTGTGGCGGTCGAGCTCTTTTTCCACTTGTTTCAGACGCTGCTGCGAAAATACTACCTCTTAAAATGATTCGATGGATTTCTTTTGGCCATGTGGAGTCTGATGAATGCGGATCCATGAATGAATGGTTACAGGTAGCCCCTGAAGCTCAAGTAATTCATGGCAGTATTGCATGCATGGTTTCACTTAATGATCTTGCGGACCGCCAACCTAAGGCGTTAGCAAACAATGAAACACTAGATCTAGGCGGTAAGCGGGTTCGATATATTGATACTCCACATGTACCTCACGCCTGGGAATCAGGCCTCATCTATGAGGAAACAACCAAAACATTATTTACCGGCGACCTGTTTACACAATTAGGAAATGGACCTGCATTAACTGAAGCAAGTATCGTAAATGATTCTATTGTTGCTGAAGATGCATTTCACGCTATGGCGTTAACTCCGAACACATCGAAGACTATTCGTGGACTTAAAGAACTAGGTGCTGAGCAATTGGCGGTAATGCATGGTTCTTGCTTTAAAGGAGATTGTAGAGCCGAACTCGAAGCACTCGCGGTATATGCGGAAAATTCACTACTTTCAGCACAGAAACGTTAAACTTCATCATTTATGTTTCGCTTATTACCAAACAATCATCTAACAAGGCAAATGCACTCGGACGCTTTACTGCGCCAGTGATTTGCGGCGTTATGTGTTTTAGGAGTGACTAGTTACAACCCGAAGCAGCTATTTGTATATACAAAAAATCTAATTGCTGTAAGCGGCCACTGACATGAAGTACAAATCGTATTGAACGGTATATATATCCAGTTGAAACTTAGAAAAGATGAATGGAGTTTAAAATAGTAACTTCTATGTCATTTAATCAGATAACAAGTAAGCGCACTGAAATGAGCATTATATAGATGAGTATTTTACTTTCAGTTTTCATCAGAATCTTTTATGTCGGATCAGTCGTATTCTACGGTATGTTGATTGGAATTGCAGTTGGGATGGGGTTTGATTCAGGTCTCAATACAGGGGCTATTTTAGTTCTCATTATTTATTTATTTACATTTCTACCCGCGATAATAATCGGCTTTTTACCTTTAAAAGTACTTAGAAACCCATCACTATTACTTAAATTCTGGTATGGTTGGATAATAGTTATCTTCTCTTGGTTTTTCTTTTATAAATACTTTTTATTAGTTGGTAGTGGCTTTACAGGCTTATTTTCAGAAAAAGGGAAGATATGTTATGTGATTGACCTGAATACTACTTCGATAGATAAAGCTCCATATATTTTCAAATCCTTCAAAAGGAATAAAAAATATTATGGAAGCCATATAAAACCTGACAGGCTAAGAACTGGGCGGTGGTGTGAAAAAGTAGCAATAAATCACGAAATATTTTCACTCCAAGCAGTAACGGTATCTGCAGAATACGGAAATTCAATCTATTCAGCAAAGAGAGGAATGCGTATACCTTCACATCGTATAACTTTGAACCCAAGAGATACAGTCTGTGTATATATCAATCAGATACCACCAAATGAAACTAATCAGTCCGGGTGGGAGCTCAAATCTGGTGCTTGTAAGCAAGATTTATCGAAAGGCAGCCATAGTGAAAATAATTAAAAACGATAAAACACATAACAAGGCAACCAAATTCGTGCGCTTCGCGCACCGGACAGTCAACGCGTTCCACGCGTTGTCAGCCGTTTGTTTTAAACGTTATGTGTGAAAAAATGAAAATATTTATATTTGTGTTAATACTGTCATTGCCACTATCAATAAACGCAACTAGTTATAGCTTCCCAGTCACTTTTATTA
>CAMYMO010000162.1 GCA_947259425.1 uncultured Ectothiorhodospiraceae bacterium
ACGTAATTTGGCCGCGACTAATATCGACTGCCGATGTCTCATATAAAATAAGTAAAAGATATAGGGGTAGGAAAAATGGGTGAAGTCATCGACTTTCCTGTGCGTGATGACGCACAAACGGTTCAAGCAGACATTCTCGAAAACGATCCGTACTATTTATTCATTCGCAATGTATTAACCACCGCAGATTCATGTGGCTTTGAATTGCCTTTCACCGTCGAGAGTGCCGCAGAACACGTCTACCGCAAAACCAAAGAGACCAGTCAGCTAGCCAAGCTACTCGAGAAGGACTAGAACTATCATTCTCGTCATTCCCTTGTAGGTAAGAATCCATAGGTAGATTCCCTTCTCCAAGGGAATGACAGTGGGAATGACAGATTAAATAAAATAAATCCTTAAGGTGTATTAGTTCCGACCTGATCTGACCGTTACCCATTTTCATAGGGTGCCTGTAAGTTTAGATTTGAGCTACTACACTTAAGGGTAACTATCCGCTTTTTCTTCTTTGGTCACCGGCATCAAATGACTTCGGTCAATCTTCAATGCCAGCACCATGCTACTCGCCACATAGATCGATGAATAGGTACCAACCAGAACACCGATAATCAATGCGATCGCAAAGGGACGAATGAGATCGCCTCCGAGAAAATACATCGCAGATAATACAAACAAGGTCGTCACCGAGGTCATTAAGGTACGCGATAAGGTTTGATTCAATGAAGTATTAGTCACCTGTAGGGTATTACCTTTACGAATCTTGCGGAAGTTCTCGCGAATCCGATCATAGACCACGATCGTATCATTCAATGAATAACCGATAACCGCAAGTAAGGCTGCCAACACGGTCAAATCAAAATTAATTTTAAAAAATGAGAAAATACCTAAGGTAATCCCCACGTCATGAATCAATGCGGTGATCGCACCTAATGAGAATCGCCATTCAAAACGTAACATCACATAGACCATAATTCCAGCCAATGCGATCAACATGGCTATTCCACCATCTTCACGTAATTCTTCACCGACCTTTGCGCCGACGAATTCGCGCCGCCGAACCTCGAATTCTTCACTGGTCTTGGTTTGCAAAATACCGATGACTTCATTACTGATCTCGACCTTTGAGGTATTGTCTTTTTCAGAGATACGAATCGTCACGTTTTGACCACTCTCACCAATATTCGTCACGACAGCATCTTTATAGCCACTTCTGCTCAAGGTCTTACGGATTTCCTCAACCTTGGCGGTTTGTGCGTAACCTAATTCAATCTCGATTCCACCGCGAAAATCCAATCCCAGATTTAACCAGTTCGTAGACAAGGTTACGATTGAAGCAATAAATAAAATGCTAGAGATAACCATGGCAAATTTACGTTTGCCAACAATATCAAAGGTAGGTGTCTTAGCAAAAATTCGCATATTCTTAATTCTCTTTAAATCGATAGCTTGGATAGTTTTTTACTACCCACAATTAAATTGACAATGGCACGTGTGCCGACGATGGCGGTAAACATTGAAGTTGCAATGCCAATTGACAACGTCGTGGCAAAGCCTTTAATCGGCCCGGTACCAAAAATAAATAACACAATCGCTGCGATTAATGTTGTCACATTCGCATCCATAATGGTTGAAAAGGCCTTTTCATAACCGGAGTTAATACTGGCTTGTGGTGTATTGCCGATCGAGAGTTCCTCTCGTATTCGTTCATAGATCAATACATTGGCATCGACCGCCATACCCACAGTTAATACGATACCGGCAATACCCGGTAAAGTTAGCGTGGCCTGGAACATCGACAAAACGGCAACGATCAATATCAGGTTAACCAATAAAGCCACATTGGCTAACAAACCAAAACCTTTGTACCAAAACAGCATGAAAGCCACGACGATAATAAAACCAATCAAAACCGAATTAATACCTTTGGCGATGTTTTCTTTACCCATGCTTGGCCCAACCGTCCGTTCTTCAACGATCTCGATGGGTGCCGCTAATGCACCGGCACGTAGTAATAAGGCAAGTTGGGTCGATTCGGCGCGTGATAAACCGGTAATCTGGAAGCGTTTTGAAAATAAGCCCTGGATAGTGGCCAAACTGATGACTTCTTTGATTTCGCGCTTGACCGGGACATTGTCGCCATTGATCTGTTTGATCTCTCTCACCGTTTCAATAAATACAACACCCATTTTTTGACCAAGATTGTCACGCGTATTGTCTTTCATGATGCTGGCACCGGTTGCATTTAAGGTAACCGATACCGCAGGCTGACCATTTTCATCCGAGGTCGCGGTGGCATGAGTAATGTCCTGACCGGTAATAATCAGTTTATTTTTCAATAAGACTTCGCGACCGGTATCGCGCTCTTTATAGATCGTGGCGCCCAATGCCTTACCAGCCTTCGCATCGGCAATCGAATAAGTGGTGTTTTCCATTCTAAATTCAAGACTGGCTGCAGCGGTCATCACGTCGATAATTTCTTTACTGTCCTGTACGCCGGGGAATTGGGCAACAATACGGCTATCCCCTTGACGCACGATGACGGGTTCCATCAGGCCCTGATATTTATCATCGATCCGTTTTTTTAATACATTGATGATCTGGGTAATGGTGTTTGAGCGATGCTCTTCAATCTGTTGTTTTTTGACTTCCCCTTTAATATAGAAGGCATCACCGCGCTCAAACGTCGAAAACGCTAAATCCGGAACCTTATTACGAATAATACTTAAGGCTTCGTCACGTTTATCTTCGGTTTTGTATTTTAATTCGATTGCGTTGTTCTTAACTAACATCGAACGAGCACGTATTTTTTTCTGCTTATTCGCTTTGAACACATCAAAGATATCGTTTTTATAACGCTCGAGTTGCTGCTGAAATGCGGTTTCCATTTCGATTTCAATTAAGAAATGCAGACCACCACGTAGATCCAGCCCCATATACATCGGTTCGGCACCAAGCTTGTTTAAATATTCCGGTGTGGTCCGAGCAAAGTTGAGGGCAACAACAAAATTCGGATCGAGCACCTTCTTAAGTTCGTCTCGAGCCTTACCGCGGACCTCTTCATCGGCAAACCGAATCAGAATACCTTTGTCATCAATCACGGCGGATTTATAGTCTATCTTGCTTGACTTTAATGTCGTTTCAATCCGCTTTAAGGTACCGTCGTTGACCTGTACGGTTCGACTCCCCGCAATCTGTAACGACGGATCATCTAAAAAGAGATTGGGTGAGGCGAAGACCATTCCAATCACCACCACAATGAGGACAAGCAGGTATTTCCAGGCAGGATATCGATTCATTTTCTTATGTTTCTTTATTAATCATCTTAAAAAGGTTTATCGTTTTTTTTAAAAGCTTATGTGTTGATTTTTTAACACGCTGAATTGTGATTTGCTTACTCTTTTTCAGCCGCCTTTAAACTACCTTTCGGTAAAACGGTGGAAATCGCATTACGTTGAATACGTATTTGAACATTCTCGGCAATCTCTACCGTTATATATTGTTCACCGAGTTCAACAATTTTTCCGAGGATACCACCATTGGTCACGACTTCATCGTCTTTACCGATGGCTTCAACCATTTTACGATGTTCTTTGGCACGTTTCTGTTGTGGACGTATCAAAAGAAAATAAAAGATCACGATCATGCCAACGAAAAACAATAAACTCATTGTTGGATCACCGGCTTGTCCGGCCGCTGGTGCAGCGCCGTCAGCATAGGCTTGGGAGATAAAAAAGCTCATTTGGTATACCTTCTAAATATATAGTTAGATAGTGTTTATAAGGCCAGCAGGCAAAAATAAAAGGCCCTGCGATTCGGCGGGCGTATTATTACACATTTAGTTAGTCGATTTTGTCATTTTTGTCTGAATCACGGCAGGATCTCGGCCAGATGGCCCGATGCCATCAAGCCGATTTTGTATAGAATTCACTCACAAAATGCTCAAGCTCTTTATTCGCAATCGCCGTACGTAGCTGCTTCATAAGCCTTTGGTAATAATGAAGATTATGGATGGTATTTAACCTGGCGCCTAGCATCTCCCCCACCTTATCCAGGTGCCGCAAGTAGGCACGGCTGTAATTCTGACAGGTATAACAATCGCATTCCGGATCGAGTGGATTCGTATCATGCTGGTGCTGGCTATTACGGATACGCACTACCCCTTGAGAGGTAAACAAGTGGCCATTACGCGCATTGCGGGTTGGCATCACACAGTCAAACATATCCACACCGCGACGTACCGCCTCGACCAGATCTTTGGGAGTGCCGACCCCCATTAGATAGCGGGGTTTATCCGCAGGCATATCGGGTGTCAGGTGTTCGAGGACGTTGAGCATTTCGTCTTTCGGTTCGCCCACTGATAAACCACCAATGGCATAACCGTCAAAACCAATTTCAACCAGACCCTCCAGGGAAATCTTTCGCAAATGAGGATACATTCCTCCCTGAACAATACCAAACAACGCTGCCGGGTTATCCGCATGGGCCTGTTTACTCCGTTGCGCCCAGCGTAAAGACAGTTGCATCGATTCCTCGGCCTGCTGTTCAGTTGCCGGATACGGTGTGCATTCATCAAAGATCATGACAATGTCCGCACCCAATTTGCGTTGGACCTGCATCGAGATTTCAGGCGTTAGCTCTACTTTCGCACCATCAACCGGCGAAGCGAAGGTGACGCCTTGTTCAGAAATTTTGCGCAACTCGCCCAAACTCCAAACCTGGAAACCACCCGAGTCGGTCAGGATAGGTCCGGGCCAATTAATAAAATCATGGAGGTCGCCATGCTGTTGAATGATTTCAGTCCCGGGGCGTAACATTAAATGAAAGGTATTACCCAATAAAATCTGCGCACCACTGGTGCTGACTTCCTCGGGAGTAACTGATTTTACTGCACCATAGGTCCCAACTGGCATAAAGGCAGGTGTATTCACCACACCACGATCAAACTCAAGCTGTCCCTGACGTGCCTGACCATCCGTTGAATTTAAATTAAATTTCATAAGTCGGAATTGTAATCGAAAAGTTAACAGATCAACATCGCATCGCCATAACTAAAAAAGCGATACTGTTGTTTAACAGCATGAGAATAAGCCTGCATCATGGTTGTATGTCCAGCCAACGCCGAGACCAGCATGAGTAAGGTCGATTCAGGTAGATGGAAATTCGTTATCAAGCCATCGATGACGTTAAATTTAAATCCTGGTGTAATGAATATATTAGTATCACCGGTAAACGGTTTTAAACTGCCCGACAACGCCGCTGTCTCCAGACTACGAACGGTCGTCGTGCCCACGGCAATAACACGATGCCCATTTAGTTTAGTCTGATTAATTTTTTCAACCAGTTCGCCTGGCACATCAATCCATTCATGATGCATTTCATGCTTTTCAATACTCTCCACACGAACCGGTTGAAAAGTGCCGGCACCGACATGCAGGGTTAAATACGCTGTCTGTATTCCTTTGTTTTTTAAACGAGTCAATAGGTCCTGATCAAAATGTAAACCCGCGGTCGGAGCAGCCACTGCACCAGGTTGTTCTGCATAAACTGTTTGATATCGTTCCAGATCAGATTGTTGATCGTCACGTTCGATGTACGGCGGTAATGGCATGTGACCTATGTTAGTTAATATTGATAACACTGAATCAACGGAGTCAAATCGCAGCTTAAAAAAAGAGCCTTCACGTCCCGTTACCGTGGCGTGAATGTTAGCCTCAAAGTTTATAATTGAATTTTCTTTCGGAGATTTACTCGCACGTACTTGTGCGAGCACCTCATGATCATTTATCACCCGCTCTATTAAAACTTCAACCTGTCCACCCGTAGACTTGTGACCAAACAACCGGGCGGGAATCACGCGAGTATTATTCATCACTAACAGATCACCCGCTTGCAAATACTGCTCAATGTCTGGAAAACGTTTGTCCGCCAGGCCATTATTCCGATCCACCACTAACAAACGACTGTCTGTTCGCGCTTGAGTAGGATATTGGGCTATCAACTCTTTAGGAAGATGGTATTGAAAATCGCTGGTCTTCATTATCAAATGTTATTAGGTTCAGTTGTAGACAGAAATACCCCATGTGCTGGTGAGTAATTTTAATATTTTTCAAAAAATAAAATCAGTGCGAGCCAGGGAAGACGAGCCTTGTTTTGTTGAGCATGGAAGCGAATCAAAACAGGACATTAGAAAAACATTAAAATTTATAATAAAAACCGACACGGGGTGTTTGGTACATGGAATGTACATATGTCGCAAGAGCACACGGATGTGCGGAGCGACCTTTCATCTTTTTCTTTTTGGACAAGCAAAAAGAAAGTGACTCGTTGCAGCGCAACGAAACAAACAATTACCCAGTATTCCGCATCCCGGCTGCAATCGCATTAATACTTCGTATTAGTGGATCCAACCAGACATCGCGCTCTTCGTCACTCACGCTTTCATCACGAAAACGTTTAATCAACATAAGCTGAATTTGATTTAATGGATCGAGATAAGGATTACGCCGTGTCAATGAAACCGCAAGTTGTGGTGATTCAGCCATTAAGTAAGGTAACTGGGATATATTCAAAACATTACGTACCGTCAATGCGTGTTCATTTCGAATCATTTCATAAACCGTTTTCGCAGATTTCTGATCGAGACAAAGACTGACATAGGTTTGCGCAATCTGCATTTCCGCCTTAAACAACGCCATTTGAGAATTACTTAACAATGCGCGGAAAAATGGCCATTTGTTGTACATTTCATTTAATTTTTCCAGACGTTCGGGACGATTATCAACCCATTTATTCAATGCCGTACCAATACCATACCAGGCAGGCATGGTGTGGCGTGACTGTGCCCAACCAAATACCCAGCCTATCGCACGCACCGATGTTTTTGAACGGTCACTTTTTTTCCGGTGCGAAGGCCGTGAACCGATATTCATTAACGCAATTTCGGAGACCGGTGTGGCTTCATAAAAGTAATCTAAAAATCCAGGTGTACGATCGGTTAACTCACGATAATGTTGTTCACCCGTATCAGCCAACTCTTTCATGATTTGACAATACTCATCGTTTTCTGGTGATTCTTGCTGAATCAGATTCTCACTTGATTTTAATAAACCGGTTAGCCCCATAGTCAATTCATATACCGCTGTTTCCTGGTTTGAATATTTATATGAAAGGACCTCGCCCTGCTCGGTAAATTTAATCTGGCCATGTACCGTACCAGCGGGCTGAGACAGGATTGCATCATGTGTTGGGCCACCACCGCGGCCGATGGTGCCACCGCGACCATGGAATAAACGACATTGGATGCCCCGCGATTTCGTTAATGCAGTAATCTTTTGTTGCGCCTGATATAAACTCCAGGCAGAAGACAATATGCCACCATCTTTACAAGAGTCGGAATAACCCAACATCACTTCCTGTTTGTTACCTGAAGCTTTTAGTAATGATGCATAAGTCGCATTATCCAGTAATTGCGTCATGACTGGCTCGATATGCGCCAAATCATCGATGGTTTCGAATAAAGGTGAAATACTTAAATGGCAATACCAGTCTTTACCATCGTAACCTGCTAATCCGGTTAACCATGCTAAAAACATAACCTCTAATACATGGCTGGCTTCATGTGTCATTGAGATCACATAATCGCCAAAGGCATTCGAGCTAATCACCTCACGCATGTTTGCAATCACTTCAAAAGTTTCAATGGTTTCAAGCGACTTTTCAGTCAAGATGGTCTTATCAAAGATGGCACGTGGTGCCGATAAGAATTTAGCCAGTGTTGCCAGACGTTCTTCTTCTGATAAGGTCTGATAATCGTTAATGCCGATTTGTTTTAATACTTCGGAGACTGTTGCTGAATGAATGGTTGATTCCTGGCGAATATCAAGTTGTGTTAAAAAGAAACCGAAGGTTTCCACCAGACGAATCATATCTTTGAGTTTGCCATCCGCCACGACGGCGTCACCGTGGCTAATCAATGAATCGCGAATTAAATATAAATCGCGTAATAAGCTTTGTTCGTTAGGGTAACCACACCCATCTCGATTTATTTCATCCCCACTCATTAATGCATTAATCCCATCCAGGGTACACATCAAACGGGCATGCATAATATAGAGTTTGCGCCGATAAGGTTCGTCTAAAAAACGATTAGGATGTTTTGAAAAGGTTTGCGGTACTTCACGCTCATCTTTTTCCAGGCTTTTTTGGAAAGCCTCACTTGGTGTGCATAATTTATTGGACTGAGTCAGTATATGTGACAATGTTTGTAGACGTTTATCATACTCGTTTAATATTTCCTGAGCTTGTAAACACAATGCCATCACCGTCGTCTTCGGCTTAACAAATGGGTTGCCGTCACGATCACCACCAATCCAGGATCCAAACCGAATAAAACTCGGTACGCTAATGGATTCGTCTTTGCCGGAATAAATCCGTGCTACCGAACGTTCAATATTTCGATAAACTTGTGGGACGGCGGTAAATAAACTTTCTCGAAAATAATGCAGGCCATTTTTCACCTCATCCAGAACCTCAAGCTTACGCCCCCGGACTTCGTTGGTTTTAAATAGTATCTGTATTTCTCGTTCAAGCTCTTGATTGGTTTGTTCGCGTTCAATACGTGTCAAACGCATATATAACTTCTCAGCAATCAGAAAGATTCGACGTAATGATTCCATCATGGTGCGACGCTTGGATTCAGTCGGATGCGCAGTCATAACCGGCGTGTATGCCATATGATCGAAAAGTGTTTGCACCTGATCGGAACTAATTTCCTTTTCTCTTAGACTTCGTAATGTATGTACAAATGAGCCCTCCCAGGTCGGACCCATGCGATCAACTTGCTTGCGACGGTCCTTATGACTAAAAGTCTCTTCGGCAATATTGACCAAACTAAAGTAAAGACTAAAAGCACGAACCACCTGACTGAGGGTTGCCGGATCCAGCCCTTCGATCAGGCGGGATAACTGGCGACGTTTGGCGGAGTTTTCCTGTTTACGAAGACTGATGTGGCCTTTGCGCAAGGCCTCAACCGCAGCAAATACCTGCTCACCGGCTTGTTCATTCAATATGTCACCTAGTGTGTTGCCAAACAGCTTCACCATTTGGCGCAACGGCTTATCGTTGACGGCTGAAGCGGGTATTTCATTTTTGCTGGAAGGGAATGTTTTGATCTCGGCAGTCATGACACATCATCTTTAAAATAGGGCCCGCTATTATACCGATTTTGCTGTTACTTCGCCTCTTGACATTCTAAAATAAGAAAAGATTTTGATCGATATATCAACGTGTTATGATGTTAAAAAGGAAAAATACATGTCTGAACTGACTGATTCAACAATCTGGCGCGCGCTGCAGGCGCATTTTGAGGAAATCAAGCCGCTACATATGCGCGACCTGTTCGCCGACGATCCAGGTCGCTTTGAGCGATTTTCCCTCAATCTGGACGATTTTCTCTTCGATTACTCTAAAAATCGCATCACGGATGAAACCATCAAACTGCTTTGCGAACTTGCCGAACACTGCGATCTCGGTGGTTGGATTGAAAAAATGTTTCGCGGCGAGCCTATTAATCACACCGAGCGGCGCGCCGTCTTACACACCGCGCTCCGTAACCAAGGTAACCAGAAAATCGAGGTCGATAACAAAGATGTGATGCCGGAAGTTCACGCGGTACTGAATAAAATGCGACTTTTCAGCGAACAGATTCGCTCGCGGCACTGGCGGGGTTACACTAACCAACCAATAACCGATGTCGTTAACATTGGCGTCGGTGGCTCAGACCTGGGCCCATTAATGGCCACCGAGGCCTTACGCCCCTATGCCCTGCACGATCTGAATATGCATTTTGTCTCCAATGTTGATGAAAATCACATTGGCGATACACTCGAATCCCTAAAACCTGAAACAACCCTCTTTATTATCGCCTCAAAAAGTTTCACCACTCAAGATACCCTGGTCAATGCTCGCACTGCACGTCGCTGGTTTTTAAAACGCTCGGCAGATAATGCAGCGATTGGCAAACACTTTATTGCCGTTTCCAATAACATCGAAGCCGCCGTAGAGTTTGGGATCAATGAAGATAATATTTTCAAGATGTGGGATTGGGTTGGTGGTCGATACTCAATGTGGTCAGCAGTTGGGCTGTCAGTTGCGATATCAATTGGCATGGATAATTTCGAACAAATGCTCGAAGGTGCGCATGAAATGGATGAACATTTTCGCAGCACACCGTTTGCTAAAAACATTCCCGTGATCCTGGCCTTACTGGGTATTTGGTATAACAATTTCTTTAAAGCGCAAACCTATGCGATCTTACCCTACGATCAACATCTGCTTTACTTACCGGACTACCTTCGCCAGGGTGATATGGAAAGTAATGGCAAACAAATCGACCGTAACGGAAACCTGGTGAATTACAGCACCGGCCCTATTGCATTTGGACAACTCGGTATCACCGGCCAGCATGCGTTTTACCAATTAATGCACCAGGGCACCAAGCTCATTCCAGCAGACATTATTGCACCTATTACTAACTGGCAATGTATTCGTTCACATCATCGTGTATTGATGGCTAATGTGTTCGCACAGACGGAAGCGTTCATGCGAGGAAAAACCGAACAAGAAGCAAAAACCGAACTCGAAAACAGTGGCGTCTCGGCGGAATTAATGAAAATCTTGTTACCCAATAAAGTTTTTCCTGGTAACAAACCGACAAACACAATTTTATTCAAGACGCTCAACCCGGTTTCACTTGGACGACTGATCGCAATGTATGAACATAAATTTTTTGTACAAGGTGTGATCTGGAATATAAATTCGTACGACCAGTGGGGTGTCGAGTTGGGTAAGCAACTGGCGAAAACAGTATTAGCAGAACTCGAGGGGCCTGAGCCAACACACGCACATGATAGTTCTACTAATGGTTTAATAAACTATTATAAAAAGATGCGCCCCGGTAACGAGCCGGAATAAATTCAAACAAAAACCAGGGGCAAGGAAACCCAGGACTGATTTCTCTTACCCCCGGTTTTTCTGTTTAATGCATCGACGTAGTGGCTTCTAAAACTTCTCCCGCCAGGTTATGAGATCCTCGCGCAAGGTCATCAACTGACAATACACCGGCAATACTATTGTCATGATTTCTGACCGCGACACGACGTATTTGCATTTCCTCCATGATCTCTGCGGCGTCGGTAATATCCTGATCACTAAAACACGATGTGACATCAACCGACATAATTTCACTTACTTCGGTTTCAAATGTATCTAAATCTTCTGCTACACATCGACAACATATATCGCGGTCAGTAATAATACCGCATAATTGCCCATTTTCGATTACCGCCAGTGAGCCAACATCCAGGTCATTCATTTTACATGCGGCCTCCTTGACTGAGGTTTCAGGTGAAACCGAGTGGACAGTACTGGTCATCAATTCTTGAATTTGCATGGGATACCTCCCTTTCAATTGATATACAGCAGTTTTACCTCAAAATATAAAACGACTTTAGAAATATCACTACTGCTGGATTGGGTTTATTTCGTTCACAACAAACCCGTTGATCTATTACCATTTTTGTGGACTAAACATAATGGACATAGATAATTATATATAGCACAAAAGCTTAACAAATAAATGTAACTCAAGATTAAAATATTTATAAAAGCCCAGGTCCCAAAAAGGTTTTACATGGTAACAACAATATCAATATCACCTTCTTTACGTATGACATTAATTCCAACATCATTTAAGTGGCGACGTAATGATAAATCAATAACCGCGTTACCAAATTTCAAGTTTGATATCTGTAACCGCTGTAGATAATCAGGCAATTGTGGATAGTGAAATCGGATTTGTGGTTTGTCAGCCGAAAAAGTTAGCCCAAGACAGGCCTGCAACATTCCGAAAAGTGCCCCGCTCGCCCATGCTTGCGGTGCACAAGCAACGGGGTACAATGTTGGCCCTTGAGAAGGCAAGCGATCAAAACCACAATACAGCTCAGGTAACCGATTAAGATCCATATTAATACTGGTGTCAAACATGCCGGTAAGTATTTTTATCGCCTTATCTTTAAAACCGTATTTAGCCAGTCCCATGACAATCAATGAATTGTCATGCGGCCAAATCGAACCATTATGATACGACATTGGATTATATCGAGTTTCGCTTTTCGCCAGGGTCCGTATTCCCCATCCGGAAAAGGAGTCTTCAGAGGTCAGAGAATCTGCAACACGCCGTGCATATTCTTTACTGGCAATTCCGGAAAATAAGGTATGCCCTGCATTGGATGAAACGACTTCACAAGGCTTTTTATTACCATCCAATGCGATCGCATAGGTAGAAATTTTGTCAGACCAAAATGTGTCATTAAACTTTGTTTTTAATCGCGCAGCCTCGGTTAGCAACTGTTGCGAGCGCTGTGTTTCACCAAATAATTGTAAAAAGTCCGCCATCACTAGCTTGGCTTGATAAACATATCCCTGTACTTCTGACAAAGCGATAGGTCCTTCTGCTGGGGTTCCATCATGATGAAAGATACTATCGTCTGAATCTTTCCAACCCTGCTGGACCAGACCATTATCACTTTCTCGATAGTACTCGACGAAACCATCCCCGTCTCGATCTCCATATTTATCTATCCACTCAAGTGCGCGTTCAAGATTTTGCCAGATACTTTCTATAAAGGGTCGATCACCGGTACGTTGATAATACTCTCCAGCTAATACGATGTATAAAGGTGTCGCATCGATCGTGCCATAGTATGCCTTAAATGGTATCTCGCCTAACTCGGCCATTTCACCTGCACGTGTCTCATGTAAAATCTTACCCGGTTCAGAATCAATCTTCGCATCCGATGTGGTAGCCTGGGTTGCTGATAAGAATGCCAATACACCTCGAGCAATATTAGGATATAGCCAAAGATATTGTAACGCGGTAATAATGCCATCGCGTCCAAAAGCGGTACTAAACCAGGGCACGCCTGCATAGGGATATGGGCCATGAATCGTGTTAGTCGTCAGCATATGTAAATCAGCAGCGGAACGATTGATCCAGTCGTTAAATTGCTCATTTGTTGAAAATAAACTGGCGCTATCTTCGTTTAATTTTTCAATCGCGTCGCTCGTCGCCTGTACGACTGATTTATACGCTAAGGGTTTATTAACTTCGTTTCCTGTCTGACAATTAATGCATATATAACAATTGCCCTCTTCGTGGGGCTCCAGCTTGCATTGAAGTTGAATAGTATCTGGCGCGATAAGTTTTATTTCTTCAGAAAAAGTAATTATGGTATATCGTTCAACATTATCTAATCCTCGATAACCCAGTCGAACGGAACGCTTAAAATCTTTTTGTGCTAAACGTGTACCCATTTTTTCCCGTTTAACACCACGAACCTGAAAAATATCACAAAAATCAGCAGCAAATTTTATTTCGATTGAAGTGGCAATAGCCCTTTGACCATAATTAATTAAGCGTATATGTTCATACTGAGCACCATCCAACAGGTACTTGGCACGAAAAATATGTAAGGCACCAGTTGGGATAGATAACTTATTATCTAAATAAAGATCAGGGTTGGTTAAATCTACTGTCATCGCACTGTTATCTTGCTTAATAGTAGAATTCAACAACAAAGGACGGCTATTATTAATTGTTAGTTCATAACGAGATAGAAAACGTGTGCCCTCATGATATAGACCTTGTTCTCCAGCACCGATATGCTGGATGTCACCGTAACGATCAAACAAACAAAAAGTCTCACCTTGTTTGAGAACACGAGTTCGGGCATCTGTCCTGGATGATGAAGCTAAAACGTACCAGTCATCATCGATCTGGATTACGTCTTCCACAAGTGATCACCTATGGCTTAAACGGCTAGCGGTGTCTGGAATTCTTCTTCTCGTAGTGACTCATAGGCCTTAAGATAATTGCTGGCCATCTGACTGGAAGAAAAACGTTTTTCAAAAATATACCGACAACACTGCCTGCTAATGGTTTCTACTTTCTCTACCGCTTCGATAGCATCATTAACACTGTTAACAATAAAACCCGTTTCACCCTGCAACATCACCTCTGAAACCGATCCACGATTAAAGGCCACTACGGGTGTCCCACATGCCATCGATTCAATCATCACCAGACCAAAGGGTTCTGGCCAGTCAATCGGGAAAAGTGTTGCGTATGCATTACCAAGAAACTCATCTTTCTCATGCTCATTGATTTCACCAATATAATTAATCAATGGATTATTCAATAGTGGTTTTATTTTATGTTGGTAATATTCCTCATCAACCTTATCAATCTTTGCCGCAATATTGAGTTTCATTCCAACCCGTAATGCAATCTCAATCGCATGCTCGATACCCTTTTCAGGGGAGATACGACCCAGAAAGGCAAGATATTCACCTGCTTGTGGGCAGTAGGTATAATTTTTCTGTGGTATACCATTATAGACCGTTGCATGCCAGTTCGCATTGGGTAAAGGTAAACGCTGGTTATTTGATATCGAGACTAATGGAATATTATTGAATTCATCGAATATTGTATTCAAATGGGGTAAATCCAATCGACCATGCATCGTAGTCAGTGAAGGTGTCATCATAAATTGATGCTGTGCAAAATGCAGCATATCGATATGAAAATGAATCACGTCAAACTCCTGCGCCATCATATTTACCTGATTCAAAAGGATAATATGATGAGCCAATGGATCAGCATGCAGTTTATTTAATCTTAAGGCTTGTCCAACAATTGGGATCAGTGTCGCATTGGTTTCTGAGTCGCCACTGGCAAACAGCGTCACTTCATGCCCCTGGTTGACGAGTTCTTCAGTTAAATATGAAACCACACGCTCAGTACCACCATAGTAACGGGGGGGGACGCTTTCTATTAAAGGCGCAACTTGAGCAATTCTCAT
>CAMYMO010000163.1 GCA_947259425.1 uncultured Ectothiorhodospiraceae bacterium
TGAGTCTGCCTCCCAGCCAAATTGTTTACCACTGCCGGCCTTAAGGTTTTGCCAGCGATCGGTGCCCTTGAAGGCGTCCGCGTAGGTGCCACTGAACTGATCACGACTGACGTTTTCACTGACCACCGCTTGTAATTCACTGGAGCTGGGCCAGATATCTTTTAAATAAACGTCATTTCCGTTCGAATCTTGCGCCAGTGGTTCATTGTAGAGATCGATATCCATCGTCCCGGCAATCGCATAGGCGACCACTAAGGGTGGAGAGGCGAGGTAGTTCATGCGAACCTCAGCGTGGACACGGCCTTCGAAGTTACGATTGCCCGATAACACAGAACAAACCGTTAAATCACCTTCATGAATGGCCGCACTGACCTCTTCCGGAAGCGGACCGGAGTTACCAATACAGGTCGTACAACCATACCCCACCACGTTGAAGCCGAGTTTATCGAGATCATCTAACAGGCCGGCGGCTTCTAAATATTCAGTCACCACACGAGAGCCTGGCCCTAATGAGGTTTTGACCCAGGGTTTAACGGTAATACCGAGTTTAGCCGCCTTTTTCGCGACCATACCGGCGCCGATCATGACGCTGGGATTGGAGGTATTCGTGCATGAGGTAATCGCCGCAATGACCACGGCACCATCTTTTAACTCAACCGCTTCCCCCTTTATCGTGGTCGATACCGCACCGCTGGAGGTGAGATTGCGTTCTTTATGGAGTGCCGCTTTGGCGGCGACATACATGGATTTAGACTGAGTTAATGGCACACGATCTTGTGGACGTTTGGGCCCGGCAATACTGGGTTCGATTTCACTGATATCGAGACTAATGACGCTGCTGTATTTGGCAGGCTTTTGATTTTCGGTGCGGAACATGCCTTGTGCTTTGGCATAGGCCTCGACCAGCTTAACCTGATCTTCATCGCGACCTGACAGACGTAAATAGGTAAGTGTTTCGTCATCAATTGGGAAAATACCGCAGGTCGCACCGTATTCAGGGGCCATATTGGCGATGGTTGCGCGATCAGCCAGCGGTAAGTGATCAAGACCACTGCCATAGAATTCAACAAACTTTCCAACCACGCCATGTTGGCGCAACACTTCGACCACGGTCAACACCAGGTCGGTTGCCGTTGCCCCTTCTGGTAATTGGCCTTTGAGTTCAAAGCCAACCACTTGTGGGATCAGCATCGAGATGGCCTGACCTAACATCGCCGCTTCGGCTTCGATACCCCCCACACCCCAGCCGAGTACGCCCAGGCCGTTGATCATGGTGGTATGCGAATCGGTACCGACCAGGGTATCCGGGTACGCGGTCTTTTGGTTACCGTCTTCATTAACAAACACGGTTCGGGCTAAATACTCTAGGTTCACCTGGTGCACAATACCGGTCTCAGGTGGCACCACTTTGAAATTAGAAAACGCATTTTGACCCCATTTTAAAAAGCTATAACGTTCTTTATTGCGCTGGTATTCGAGCGCTTCATTTAAGGAAAAGGCGTCTGCGCTGCCAAATTTATCAACTTGTACCGAATGATCGATCACCAGTTCAGCCGGTTGTAACGGATTAATCTTTTCCGGATCGCCACCTAATGCCTGCATTGCGTCACGCATCGCCGCCAGATCGACCACGGCCGGCACACCGGTAAAGTCCTGCATCAATACCCGCGCCGGGGTAAAGGCGATTTCGGTATCCGGTTGGGCTTTTGGGTTCCAGTTGGCGAGTGACTGGATATCTGAACGGGTCACATTGACCCCATCTTCATGGCGTAACAGGTTTTCAAGTAAAATCTTCAATGAGAAAGGTAACTTTTCACTCCCTTTGACTTTATCTAATCGGTAATAGGTATATTCTGACCCGTTAACCTTAAGAGTACTGCGGGATTTAAAACTGTCAGCCATGAAAGCTCCTTCAACATTTAGTCATTTTTGTATTCAATCGCCCATTATAGCGAATTGTGCCCATTTGTACCGAACTCAAATGGGAGGGGATAGCGCGGTAGATTATCAGTGCAGGTGGCTCGACATCTCGTGCTCAAGAATTCGGCGTGCTTCCTCGACGAATAAACGTCGCTTTAGCAGGATTTGCCAGCGGCTACCGTTGGCTTGCTGCCATAGTATCGCTGCGCGAATTCCAGCCATCAGGATAGCGCGTATTTTGTCGGCATTTTGAGGATTGGATAGATGGTGATTTTCGCCGGTCACCATGATTTTGGGCGAAATTGTGCTGACCGTATCACTGTAAATCCCGGCCAGATTCGCCAGGACGTTTTCATGGATAATTCCAAATAAATCGACTTGCTCCTGAACGCGTTCAAGCCGGTTCGCAATCGTGGCTAACACCGCATCTCGTTTGGCAACCTTACGAGCCAAATGCAATAAGCTAATAACATAACGCGCGGTATTCATGTCGCGTTGAGCCACCCCATCGCTTAAGTGTTGCGTCATCGCATGCAGACCGGTGTGCAGGTTGGAAAAATTTCCAAATACGGCAATGGTTGAACTCGGGTTTTGATTCAGGGTGCTACGCACAACCGTTTCCAAATCATGGCTATCAACAATACCTTTGTTCGCAATCTGTGAGACCATGCGCGCGCATTGGAACACGCCGGCAAGCGCTATTGTTTTGTTTGTTATATTTTTCATTCTGTAATTAATTTTTCCGTTGCATTGATAATGCCGCCGCCCAGACAAACTTCGTCTTGATAAAACACAACCGATTGTCCAATCGTGACAGCCCATTGAGCTTCCTCGAACTCAACATGCACTGAGCCATCCTCTTTAGGTTGTATATAACACTTTGCATCGGTTTGTCGATAACGAGTTTTAGCCGTGCAATGTAAAGGTGATTTTAAGTCTTTACCCGATACCCAATCAAAATTAATTGCTGTCAACCAATTACTTTGCAACAAAATGTGATCATGTCCTTGCACGACAATAAGTTTATTAGTAGCCAGATCTTTATCCGCAACATACCAGGGTTCGGGCCCGTATTTTGCCGATCCCCCCAGACCCAGGCCTTGTCGTTGTCCGCGTGTGTAATACATTAAACCATCATGCCGACCCAGCACGTCACCTTGCGGGGTAATCATATCGCCGGGTTGCGCAGGTAAAAAGCGTTGTAAAAAGCTTTTAAAGTCTCGTTCACCAATAAAACAAATGCCGGTGCTGTCCTTTTTATTATAGGTAATCAGATTATGTTGCTCGGCCAGTTTTCGCACTTCCGGTTTGGATAATTCGCCAACCGGGAACAGACATTTAGCGAGTTGCGACTGTTGTAAAGTGTATAAAAAATAGCTTTGATCTTTATCCCTATCGAAACCACGTAATAAAAAGTATTCATTGTCACGTTGTTCACAGCGTACATAATGACCTGTGGCAATTTTCTCGGCACCACGTGATAGCGCATAATCTAAAAAGGCACGAAACTTAATTTCTTTGTTGCACAATATGTCCGGGTTAGGGGTACGACCCGCAGAATATTCCTGTAAAAAATAGGCGAACACTCGATCCCAATACTGATCT
>CAMYMO010000164.1 GCA_947259425.1 uncultured Ectothiorhodospiraceae bacterium
TTATCTTAAACCGTTTGGTGTAATCATATATTTAACGCTTGCTTTGGCAATCTTCGATCTCGGCAAAACAATTCTCGAGGAGGAAGTGTTGATGCATAAAGATATATTCAGACACAGTTCGACTCGAAGGACTATTACTCGCTTTATTGCCGCAATTTTGATCGCAGTATCGATTGAGGCATTATTATTGATGTTCAAAAGTGCGATGGGCGATGCCGATCATATGGTGCAGGCCGTCTATATGATGCTGACCGCAGTTGGGTTATTAATCGGTCTGGGGGTTTACGTCTATCTGGGAGCCCAGGCGGAGACGATGTTGTTGAAGTTAAATGCCCAGAATACGAAGAAATAGCTTAGCCATGTCTGTAATTTTCGCTATGCATCATATTGGTGCAGTAAGTTAATTATTAAGACTGTCGACGCTCAGCAATGCACAATAGCAGTGCAATCATCGAGGGTTAGCCCCCAATTCATCCCTGCTCACTCAACAAAAACCAATAAAAAACAAACAGTTAAGTGTTTTCTAATATGCTTGGCATAGTGTTTGCTCTATCAGAACTAAGGTATTGAATGCCTTTCCCAATGTCGGGACAGGTTTAATTTAGAAGGCAATGGCGCCTACGAATACACACCACTCCTCCGTGTGTTCGTAGGCGTTTTTTTTGTGCCTAAAAAAGCGAGGTTGAAATAGAGGAAATGAAGAAAGCGAACATAACTAGACGTAAATTTATCGCAAAAAGCATTGCGTCACTGAGCATCGCCGCCAGTGTTTTATTAAGTGGGGTAAGTCAATCTGTTTTCGCCGAGGTCGGTGAGCCGGAGAAAGAAGAATTAAAATTTGGCTTTATAAAATTAACCGATATGGCACCGCTTGCGGTTGCCTATGAAAAGGGCTATTTCGAAGATGAAGGGCTCTACGTGACCCTGGAAGCACAAGCGAACTGGAAAGTATTACTTGACCGAGTAATCGATGGTGAACTCGATGGAGCGCATATGCTTGCCGGACAACCCTTAGGTGCGACGATAGGATATGGAACCAAGGCACACGTGATTACCGCATTCAGTATGGATTTAAACGGTAATGGTATTACCGTATCGAATGACATCTGGAAAAAAATGAAAAAACACGTGCCGCATAAAGATGGAAAACCGGTTCATCCAATTAAAGCCGACTATCTAAAACCGGTTGTCGATGAATTCAAAGATGCAGGTAAACCTTTTAAAATGGGTATGGTCTTTCCGGTATCAACACATAACTATGAGCTTCGTTATTGGTTAGCCGCTGGCGGTATTCATCCTGGCTTCTATGCGCCACATAAAGGTGATACCAGTGGTAACTTAAAAGCGGATGCCTTGCTATCGGTAACCCCTCCACCACAAATGCCATCTACCATGGAAGCCGGTACGATTTACGGTTATTGCGTGGGTGAGCCCTGGAACCAGCAAGCTGTGTTTAAAGGTATTGGTGTTCCGGTTATCACTGACTATGAAATTTGGAAAAATAATCCTGAGAAGGTATTTGGAGTAAGCAAAGCCTGGGCTGATAAAAATCCAAATACTCATATCCGTGTTGTCAAGGCAATGATACGTGCCGCGCAATGGTTAGATGAAGGAAATAATAAAAATCGCCCCGAGGCAGTCAAGATTCTTTCCAAGAGTCAATATGTGGGTGCAGACTATGATGTTATCGCAAACAGCATGACCGGTACGTTTGAATATGAAAAAGGCGATAAGCGTGCTGTACCTGACTTCAATGTATTCTTCCGTTATAACGCAACTTACCCGTATTACAGTGACGCAATCTGGTACTTGACTCAGATGCGTCGTTGGGGACAAATATCAGATCAAAAAACTGATAGTTGGTACAAGGATATTGCCAAGAAAGTTTATCGTCCTGATATCTATGCGCAAGCAGCAAAAGAGCTAATTAAGGAAGGCAAGGTGAATGCCAAAGACTTTCCTGAGTTTGCCAGTGAAACAGGTTTTCGTAAACCACAAACTCATTTTATTGACAACATCACCTATGATGGCAGTAAACCAAATGATTATCTTAAAAAATTCAGTATTGGCTTGAAAGGAAAGGAGAAGATTTAAACCAGGCAGTCAAAGTTGTAACCCCGGCACTGAGTGCCGGGGATTTTTAAGAGGACACACACACATGAGCACACAAGTAATTAATTTAATAAATAATTTAAACATTAAAGGCAATACGGTTAAATTTCTGGATTTTTTCAAAGATCCATCGAAAGTGTTTAAAACAATTGGAATACCGATCTTATCAATTGCTATTTTTTTAGTGATCTGGAATGGCGTCGCGTCACAGATAAAAACATCATTAGGGCAGGTACCTGGTCCAGCGCATGTTTATCAGCAGATCATTACCTTATACAATGAGCATGTTGAGGAACGTGATAAAGAGAGCGCATTTTATCAACGGCAGGAGAAACGTAATGCAAAGAAGCTGGAAAAAAATCCTGATGCAAAGGTAAAAATACGTCCTTATACGGGTAAAGCAACATTTTTTGATCAAGTGATCACCAGTATCGTGACCGTCATTACTGGTTTTATCATAGCGAGTCTGATCGCAATACCGATTGGCATTATTTGTGGGTTGAGTACGACACTCTATTCCGCCTTAAACCCATTAATTCAAATCTTTAAACCGATTTCACCTCTGGCATGGCTTCCTATTGTCACGATGATTGTGAGTGCGGTGTATATCAGTGATGATCCGATGTTTGATAAATCTTTTTTGACCTCGGCTATCACGGTTACCCTATGTTGCATGTGGCCGACGATTATTAATACCACAGTAGGGGTTTCATCAATCGATAAAGATCTGATCAATGTTAGCAGAGTATTACGTTTAGGTTGGATGACAAATGTTATAAAAATTGTTATTCCTTCCTCTATTCCAATGATGTTTGCAGGGTTACGTGTCTCTTTAGGTATTGGCTGGATGGTCTTAATAGCGGCTGAAATGCTGGCGCAAAATCCCGGGCTGGGAAAATTTGTCTGGGATGAATTCCAAAATGGTAGCTCAGATTCTTTGGCCCGTATTATGGTGGCCGTGGTTGCCATCGGACTTATTGGGTTTATGTTGGATAGAATTATGTTATTACTGCAGAAGTCGGTTAGTTGGGACAAATCTGCATTAATTCGATAATTGAGGAGTAGTCGTTATGAATCATTTAGAAATTTCGCAAGTTTCAATGGAGTTTGAAACTCCGACGGGTCCATTTTCTGCACTGGATAGTGTCAACTTAACAGTCGCAAAAGGTGAATTTGTTTCGTTAATTGGCCATTCTGGTTGTGGTAAATCAACGGTATTAAATATAGTGGCAGGGCTGTATCAAGCAACAAAGGGTGGCGTGATTTTAGATGGAAAAGAAGTCAACGAACCGGGGCCGGATAGAGGTGTTGTTTTCCAAAACCACTCTCTTTTACCCTGGTTAACGGCTTACGAAAATGTCGAGTTGGCCGTAAAGCAAGTCTTTTCTGGTAAAAAATCTAAAGCAGAAATGAAAGAATGGATATTACACAACCTGGAATTGGTTCACATGTCACATGCTATCGATAAGCGTCCCAGTGAAATCTCCGGTGGTATGAAACAGCGGGTCGGTATTGCTCGCGCACTTGCAATGGAACCCAAAGTTTTATTAATGGATGAGCCATTTGGTGCGTTGGATGCTTTAACTCGTGCGCATATGCAGGATTCGTTAATTGAGATCCAGGCTCGATTAAATAATACCGTTATTATGATTACGCATGATGTGGATGAGGCGGTATTGTTATCTGATCGTATTGTTATGATGACGAATGGTCCGGCCGCGACGGTCGGTGAGATATTACAAATAGATCTTCCTCGACCACGTGATCGCGTACAATTAGCAGGTAATAAACAATATAACGAATACCGTGCCGAAGTATTAAAATTCCTGTATGAACGACAACGCAAGATAGAACCCGTCTCAGCGAGTAGTCGTAACACTAAGAAAGTTAATCGTGATGATAAGGAGAAAGCAGCTTAAAATCACCCAGAAGAATGTGATGTGTGTGAATGCCAGGGACGGCCCTTTTTTAACTAAAAAGTTCTGCATCACTTCGAATAGTATGCGCCAGTTTTTCAACCTGATTGGCGACCTGTTCAAGTTTTTCTACTAAAGCGGTATCAATTCCAGCTTCAATTAGCAACGTCAGCTCATCATAATGTTTGACTGGTAGGCTGTCTCCATCCTGCTCAACCATTTCACGGAATCGATCGGCAATATCTTTTGCATGTTTTGTACGTTCCATTATTTTTTCTCTTTCTCTATCAGCCTTGCTTTATCAAGAATGTGTTCACCTTTCTCATAGATATGTTCTGCTGAGCCGACAATTAATTCGTCTGGGGCAATTACGACATCGTTATTTTTGTTTGGATAGTCTAAATTATATAAAACATGACGCATTGCGTTGATACGGGCTCGTTTTTTACAATCTGATTTAATGACTGTCCATGGCGCATCCGCAGTATCAGTATAAAAAAACATAGCTTCCTTGGCTTCGGTATACTCTTTCCATTTATCTAAGGATGCCAGGTCGATAGGACTGAGCTTCCATTGTTTTAACGGGTCTTCGCGGCGTTTTTGAAATCGTCGAAACTGTTCATTTCTGCTCACTGAGAACCAAAGTTTGAATAGTGTAATCCCACTACGCACCAGCATGCGTTCCATCTCAGGGGCCTGGCGCATAAATTCAAGGTATTCATTCGGCTTACAGAAATTCATAACCCGTTCTACACCGGCACGGTTGTACCAGGAACGATCGAATAATACGATTTCACCTTTGGTTGGCAGATGCTGAATATAACGCTGGAAATACCATTGGCCGATCTCATGATCGCTTGGTTTTTCCAGTGCAACGACTTTCGCACCCCGAGGGTTCATGTGCTCCATCATGCGTTTGATAGTGCCACCTTTTCCTGCGGCATCACGGCCTTCGAATAAGATCAGAATGCGTTGACCGGATTCTTTAACCCATCCTTGCATTTTAAGAAGTTCGATTTGTAATTCCTGTTTTAGTTTTTCATACTCGGAATTATTCATTTTCTTTTTATATGGATAATTCGCGTCAGAAAATATTTTCTTTTTATCGAAATTTTTTACCATTTTGGCCTGGGCTAATTCCTGATCTTCACGGTCTGCAGAGATCTTTGGCATGGAAAAATTAGCTTCTTTAGTCACTAGGACCTCCAGTATTTTTGGCTCTATATTTTAATTTTAGTACAATAACTTTCCATTTTAAGTGGATTTGATATAAAATTAAATTGATATAAATCAATAGATTAGTCGATAAATTTGTAGGGCAGGTGGACAAAGGCTTGATAAGCAGGAATTTCAGCAAAGTTTGCCAGCTTCTTCAGAGTCCTTAATATGCCCAGCACACTCATAGTACAATCACACTCTGCTACTTTGCCGTATAATTGGATTGAATCGTGTCTACAATCCGTTCGTGATTGGAGCGATATGAATCAATATGAGTATCGCTTTATCGATGACGCGTTGTTTGGCTTGCTGCCTGAAGAAATCAGGATTAAGACCCGACACCAAAAGGTGATTGCATCCGATTTAGCCAGGCTACTGTTAATCAAAAATTGTTTGACCGAAGGGTATGAAAAGGTCATTTGGTTGGACGCTGATTTTTTAATATTCAATCCTGTTGAATTCAAGTTGCCCGATTTTTCTTATTCTGTGGGCAGAGAAGTATGGGTGCAGAATGATAAACAAGGTAACCTGAAAATATATAAAAAAGTGCATAACGCTTTTTTGATGTTTACCAAAAATAATAGTTTTCTTGATTTTTATATTGAGACAGCTAATCGCCTGCTGATTAGAAATGAAGGCACGATACCTGCCCAATTCATTGGACCGAAATTATTAACGGCGATACATAATATTGCCATGCTTCCAGTCATGGAAAGTGCAAATATGTTAAGTCCGCTGGTAATAAAAGATATTTTGGGCGGTGCGGGTGCTGCACTGGAATTGTTTCAAAAACACTCGCCACAACCCATGACGGGAGCGAATCTTTGTATTTCAAGCTGTGCACGAGACGAGGTTAGCCCTGAGGAAATACAGCAGTTAATAAAAATTTTGCTAAAAGATGGAATTATCCGATAGTCGAGGTTGTTAGTGGATTGATTTTTTATAGCTATTACTAAAATAATACTTATATATCAATGAATTAGCTTATATATACCTGCAATTATTTAGCATTAATATCTCACAATTACACATCAAGAACATGCTTTTTGATGCCGATATAAATAGCGTCTAACTTGAGCAACCTAACTGTTCTGCAATGAAAATAAATCGAAATGAAGATGCTAGTTCAACTCGCCAATTGATGTTTTTTAGCGTGGTCGGCATATTGCTGTTAGGCGGGGTACTGATGGCGACGACGTTGACCGTGTTGAATAACGCTGAAGCCAGGATCCAGGCTATTGTTCAAAACTATAATGAAAAATCTGAGCTGACGGTAAAAATGCGCAGTATGGCACGCGAACGGACGATTTCTCTTGAGAAGATGTTAATTATGCGTGATTCAATTAACGCAACGATGGAGGTTGATAATTTCAGTAAATTTGGAGGTGACTTTGCAAAGGCTCGTTTTAGATTGAATGAGTTAGAGTTGACACAAGATGAGGAAAAATTATTTGAAAAAATATTTAAACTGGTATCGATAAATGTACCAATTCAACGGGAGATCATCGATCAGATTCTGGAAGATGAATTTGATTTGGCTCGTGCCAGATTGCTAAACGAGTCGATACCATTGCAAGATAAAATATATAAATTAATGAGTGAGCTTATCGCTTTGCAACAAAAAGCAGCAAAGAAAGAGATTGTTAAAGGGAAATCGGAATATAAGAGTACCGTAACGTTAATGTTGTTACTGTCTGTGATGACAGGCTTGATTATTTTGTTTAGTTCAATGCGTGTGTTTAAACATATATCTAAATCAGAAAAAGCGCTCTCGTATGAAAAAGAAAAGGCAGAGACCACACTGTATTCTATTGGCGATGCCGTGATATCGACTGATAAAGAAGGTTGTATAGAGTACATTAATGAAGCGGCAGAACAAATTTTAGGTATTAGACGAATTGATGTTTCCGGAAAAAAGCTGAATGATATTACTCAAATTGTATGTGAAAAATTACCAGGAGAAACAATTGATCCGATTAATGTTGTGCTACAAAATAGGAAGCCTATTAGTTCCGCTGGTGATACCAGTTTAATTAATCTTAACAAAGATACTTATGGTGTGGAATACAGCGCTGCGCCAATCTATGATAAGAATTATAAAATAACCGGTTCGGTACTGGTCATAAAAGATGTAACAAAGATACGGGAACTTTCAGCAGAATTAATTTATCATGCGCGCCATGATAGTCTTACTGGATTGTTAAATCGACGCGAAATGGAAAATCGTATAGAGTGTCTGTTAGACAGGTATAGAGAAAATCATCATGAAGTGTCATGTCTTTGTTATCTGGATGTAGATCAATTTAAAATTATTAATGATACATGCGGACATGCTGCAGGTGATGAATTCTTAAAGCAAGTTGGGACGCAAATTGTTGAAGCTACTCGTGATACAGATGAATTGGCTCGCATGGGTGGCGATGAATTTTCGATAATATTAAAAAATTGTAAAGCAGATAAGGCTATGCGTATCATGGAGCGGTTGCGAAAGGAGTTACAGGATAATAATTTTTGTTGGGATAATAAATGTTTCCGTACCACGGTTAGTATTGGCATTGTTCCAATTGAACTTAACGAAGGAAACGTTCAGGATTTTTTAAGCGCTGCTGATACAGCCTGTTACGTTGCTAAAGAGGAAGGACGAAATCAAACACACTTGTTAACGGAATCTGATGACAAGGCTTTTAAGAAAAAAAGCGAAATGGAATGGGTTCACCGCTTAAAACAAGCGATCGATGATGAGCAGTTTGTTTTGTATTTTCAGTCTATCAAGAGCCTGGATAAAAATGGTACAGGTTTGCACGGTGAAATATTACTCCGTTTGATTGGAGAGGAAAACACAATTATTCCACCGTTCTCATTTATTCCCGCTGCCGAACGATATAACATGATGCCCGAGATTGATCGATATGTAATCAAACATACCTTCGATATGTTAACCAACAGTGCAGATATTACAGAGATTCAAAATAGTTTGATATCAATTAACCTTTCAGCGCAATCGCTTTGTGATCAGGGGTTTGAAGATTTTATAACCCATCATATAAGCAATTTTAAATTACTACCGGAGAATATTTGCTTTGAGATTACTGAAACAGCAATGATCTCAAACATGACAAAGGCTATTAGTTTAATCGAATCGCTACAATCTCGAGGATGCAAATTTGCATTGGATGACTTCGGCAGTGGTCTAAGTTCTTTTGCATATTTGAAAAATTTACCCGTTGATTACCTGAAAATTGATGGTAGTTTTGTTAAAAATATTGAAACGAATAAACTTGATTTCGCGATGGTCAGCTCAGTTAATCAGATTGGTGATATTCTTGGTATTGAGACTATCGCTGAGTTTGTTGAAAATAAAGAAATTGAAAAAATTCTTAGCGATATTGGCGTTAATCATGTTCAGGGTTATGGGATTGACCGGCCACGTCCTTTCCCGGAAGTATTGCTCGAATTATCTACTGATAATCGTAATGAAGATATTACATCATACAAGCTATAAGTATCTTTATATATGAAAACCCAAACTTAGCCTGACAGTTATAATTTATAATTATCAGACAGATCAGGAGTAAGTTAATGAATCGCTAAATCGGGTGAATTAGACTATTTCGCTTGATGAGTGAATTGAGAAAATCTTCATTAGAAAGGGGGCGGCTAAAATAAAAACCTTGTACAAGATGTACCCCCAGGTCACGTAAATACTGAAATTGCTCCTCAGTTTCAACTCCTTCAGCGACTACGGTGAGATTTAGACTATCTGCCATCGCGACAATAGCTTTACATAAAGCCGCTGTTTCAGGATCAACCGTAATATCTGAAACAAAAATGCGATCGATCTTTAATACATCAAAGGGAAACCGCTTTAAATAGCCTAAAGATGAATAACCGGTACCAAAATCATCCAGAGCAAGGCTGATTCCAATTCGTTTTAGATCACTTAAAATACGACTGACATTGAGATTGTCGTCCATTAATACTCGTTCGGTGATTTCGAGCTCCAGATATTCAGCTGATAATCCGCTGGACTCAAGCGCATGTGACACAATCTTGACAAGATCACCGTTACGAAATTGTCTTGCCGATACGTTTACGGAAACACGTATTGGCAGGTTGGTCAGATTTTGCCACACATTCGCGGCATGACAGGATTCGTATAGTACCCATGTACCGATATTAGTTATTAAGCCGGTCTCTTCAGCGATGGGGATAAATACGTCCGGTGTTACTTCGCCAAGTTCAGGATTTTTCCAGCGTAATAGCGCTTCAGCACTAGAAATTTTTCCTTCACTAAGGTCGTACAGCGGTTGGAAATGTAAATATAGTTCTTGATTTTCTAATACAGTACGTAATCGTGATTCAATCTCTAAGCGTTTTACTAATTGCGAATTCATTTCAGAAGTGAAAAACCGAAACGTATTTCGACCTGCATCTTTCGCTTTGTACATGGCCGCATCAGCATTACGTAACAATTCATCTGGTTCATCACCATCTTCAGGATAGCCGGTAATACCGATACTGGCACCGATAAACAGATCACGCTCATCAATATTGTACGACTGACTGAGTGTCTCGATGATCTTTTCTGCAATCACGTCAACAGACATTAAATCCACTAAGTCAGGGATAATTACTAAAAATTCGTCTCCCCCTAAACGGGCGACGGTATCATTAGCCCGTATACATTCTCTTAAGCGATCTCCTACTATCTGAAGTAATTTATCGCCTACCGAATGCCCCAAGCTGTCATTGACTTGTTTGAAATTATCTAAATCTATAAACATCACCGCTATAGACAAGTGATTACGTCGTGCCGCTGTTATCGCATGGGATAAGCGATCGAGTGCCAGTACTCGATTGGGGAGGTCCGTTAAAACATCATAGTTTGCCTGGTGAACAAGCAGTCGTTCAGTCTCCTTTCTATCAGTAATGTCACGTAGTGAGGCGCTGACCATCAAGCCGTCACTTGTATCAATTGGTGCCAGTCCAATTTCAATTTGGAATTCGTGACCATCTTTATGCAGGGCGTATAATTCCAGGCCTTCTCCCATCGGGCGATGAGTCGCATTTTCCATAAAATGTTTACGTAGTGATAAATGGCTATTCTTAAATCGTTCAGGTATTAAATCTTCTAATGGATGGCCGATAACTTCATCTTTACTATATCCGAACAACCTTTCGGCTTGTTGATTAAATAGTTTTATCAAACCATCTTGGTTTACAATTATGGTTGCATCAGATAGAGAGGCAAGTAATGTTTCAAACTTTTTCTCCGCGATCTGTCGCTTGTGAATGTCTTTCATTAAGTCATGGGTCATTTGATTAAATGCATTAGCAAGCCCACCAACCTCATCTGTACGATCCAACAGTTTATTATCTATTGGTTTTAAATTATCAATTGACGAATTTTGTACGAACCGGGTGAGTGCGGTGATTGGGCTAAACGTTCTGAGGATCAGACTAGTGACGAAAAATGTAAATAAAATACCAAGCAAAAGTATTATCCCAGCGATTGTATTGGTTTTATCTAAAGTACTTGAAAGTTGTAACCCGTCGATATCTGATTGCTCCACCTGGTAGTTCGCTAAGTCCTGTAATGCGGTATTTAATTTGGTCAATAATGGGTTAACTTCGGTTTTCATTATGTAAACATCTTTTCGCCATGCATCATCCTTAAAAACTTTGGCGACGATCGGTACATTTTTTAATCTGATTCGACGATGCTCTTCAAGTTGCTCGAGTGCACCAAAACCAACCTCAACATCTAAAGCTCGTAATCGTTGATGTATGTCGCCATTAACTTTACTATAGCTATAAAAATTCTCCAGATCAGTATCGCCTCGCGTCGTCATAAATATCCGAAAGGCATTGTTCATCTGGATCCAGCTATAACGTAGGTCATAGAGCATTTTTATAACCTGTTGTTGCTGTACCGCAGTCAGATAATCATGTTCACCATTAATTTGTTCATTTAGAAGGCCAAGATAGGCAAGCGTATATGGATTGGTTAATTCTGATGCCAATGCTAATCCGGGATAATTTTCCAGGTCGTGTTCGTACAAATATAGTAGACGATCGGCAAAATCATAATATTGATTAAGCATATCACCGATCGAAGCCATAAGATTTTCGTGATGCTTTTCATGTTTACTAAGGGCAGTAAAGAGAGTCGAATAGATCGTTTGAATGGTTTTTTTCCTATCAAGAAAAACCGTTTTTAGATTCTTTTCTCCCGTTAATAGATATTCATTTAACAAGGTGGTTGCCAGATTAACTTCACTAACGAGTTTTAGTGAACCATGCACGGCAGGCTGATGGATCTGGATAACCTGTGTGCCGATTTTAGTTGTTTGTGAAAGTTGATATAGCGTGAGACCTGTACCTAACAACATTAGAACAATGATGCTTGTAAATGCAAGAACAACTTTACGCCGAATTGTCACCCCAATAGTATTAGTTAACATTAATTATCCTGGTAACCTTTATTAAATCTGCAATGTTATCTATTAGCATAGAATTTTATGCAAGAAGATCCACTTTTTAAGTTTTGGGAAGGCAATGCTTAATATTTTTATAATTAAGTATATGAAAATACAGAAAATTATCTTAAGACAGTAGTAATAATACCTGTTTGCTCCATGATGATGAATGAGACTCTACTCATAGATATTTGATGAGTCTCCTCTAGCCTCGTTCTAGATTAAGTTACCACCCTATATTTAATATACGGTTCAATTGAAGTATTATTGTCCTTATCAATGTTAATTAAATGTAACCTTTTATGTTTAAGATCAGAATAAGCCTAAACAGTCGGAAAGCCCCCAGAAATGATCAGTATGCGCAATGGTCGTATTGAACTCGATAATGCATGATAAAGAAACTTGTGGTGCTGCTAAAAAAATTTGATAGAAGCGATTTTTAATTAAATTCGTTCTTGCTTTACCTGCTTGATCCAGATCATATGGTTTACAAAAGGTTAGAGTATACTTAAACATGCTAATTGGCATATCGCGCCGTTTCTATCGCATATCGTAAACTTGGTTAATGGTGGCGATTCAATCATGAAATGGGAGGGCTATAATGATAAAAAAAATCTGGCAGTTCCTTCGTTCACCCACTGCTAAATATTCCGTTGGTGTATTACTTGTTGTTGGATTCATAGCAGGAATCATCTTCTGGGGTGGTTTTCACACGGTGGTTGAAGCAACCAATACCGAAGAGTTTTGTATTTCCTGTCATGAGATGAAGGACAACGTCTATCAGGAATATACAGAAACCATTCATTATTCAAACCGTACCGGCGTACGTGCAACCTGCAGCGACTGTCACGTCCCCAGAACCTGGGTGCACAAAATGGCACGTAAGATCCAGGCGACCAATGAGTTATATCACAAAATGCTGGGTACCATTGATACACCTGAGAAATTTGAGGAGCATCGTCTGGCGATGGCAGAACGGGTCTGGAAGGTGATGAAAGAGACGGATTCTCGCGAATGCCGAAATTGTCATCGTTTTGATTATATGGACCTGGAAGAGCAGGATAAAACCGCTCGTAAAAAGCACAAACGTTCGATTGAAGAGGGCAAAACGTGCATAGATTGCCATCAAGGTATTGCTCACGAATTACCTGAGGAGGAGGACGAAGAAGAAAAAGAAGCGAAATCCTAGATTTGATTGTCCGATTTTACTAAAAAGAAATAAGAAGGAGGTTAATATGAAAAACTTAACTAAATACAGGCTCGCAAGTTTGTCGGTTTCTTTGCTGCTTGCATTGGGTCTCGTCGGCAATGTTTCTGCCGCGGATGTGAACAAGCTGGTTAAGGAGTGTGCCGATTGTCATGAAAAAGATGGCAATGCCACGGATGGAGAAACGCCCAGTATTGCGGGCATGTCAGTAGATTATTTTATTGAATCGATGAATGGCTATAAAACGGATGCACGTCCGGCTTTAAAGTTAAAAGATAAAAAAGAGGATATGAAAGACGTCGTTAAAAAACTATCGGATGAAGACATCAATGCGCTGGCCGAACACTATTCTAAACAGAAATTTAAGCCATTTAAGCAGGAGTTTGATGCCGGTTTAGCCAAGGCGGGTAAAAAACTACATAAGAAATATTGCGATAAATGTCATTCGGAAGGTGGGACCTCTGCTGAAGATGATGCCGGTATTCTCGCTGGACAACCCATCAATTATTTAAAATACAGCATGGATAATTATGCGAGTGGTAAACGAGAAATGGGTAAAAAAATGGCCAAGAAAGTCAAGAAAATGCAGAAGAAAGCAGGAGACGAGGGTGTTAAACAGGTAATTCACTATTACGCCAGTCAACAGTAGTTTTTTCGTCAAATACCACGGGAAGCTATGTTTTCACATAGCTCCCGTGGTTTTTTTTGCCTAACAAATTTATGGCTGATTACTGGAAGTTATATTGGAGAGTAAGCCAGAATACACCAATGCTGTAATCTGGTGTGGTCTCACCTAAGGTTAATACATTATCCAGGGTATTGGGTGTGACGCCATCGATAGACCAGTTGTCTTCGCTATAGTCTTCATATTGATAACTGGCTTTAATGGTAAATTGCTCATCGATATTGTAATCACCATGCACGATAATGGTGTCACGTTTGGTTTTCAGATCGGGGAAGGGTGTGCCGCCGCTTATATCGATCGAAGCCGTTGATTCAGCATGAACATAATCGATCCCGATTTTGAGTTTATCTTCAATGACCTGATAGTTTGCACCCAGTCCGGCGGTTATGACGTTATCATCATTGCTGGCAAACCAGTCAGCAGCATCGGGAGGTACTGCACTACCGGCCTGTTTGGAATCTATATCCGTATTCTGCAGGAAGATACTAAAACTTAAATCTTCATCGACCATATATTGTGCATCGACGCCGATCGCGAATTCGTTACTCTCGGTTAAGCCAACGGTAGATGCATCGTAATCATAATTCGCTAAATCACTGGAAAAGTTTAGAAATAGATTATTCGTCACGCTATAACCCAGGTTAAATTCTAATTTCTGGCCGATACGATCGGCCATATTGTATTTACGCATCAGCGGGTTGTCGGCGGGCGTGAGTTCACTCACGACATTGTAGTTATCAATGCTGCGGTCGCTGTATTCCGCCTTAACACTATATTGCAGTTCGTTATCAATGCGATGCTTAACCTTAGCCCAAAGCGTTGCCTCTTCAGTCGTTTCCACAGATTGGTAATCACGATCCATCATTGCAAACTGTCCGCCACCACTTAATTTGACCTTGTTATCAAATTTATAATCGGTATTTACCTTTAATTTCTGGTTACGAAAACTATAGGGAAAATTGGCTCGCGGGGTACCGGTCACCGAATTATCGGCGGTGACATAGGTATAAGTATTCCGCGCGGTTGAATTATCCTGTTCATGATGCTCAAAGATAAAATGCCATTGTTGTTTCGGACTGTTTTTCCAATGGGCGGCCAGGTTGGTATTGATCACCA
>CAMYMO010000165.1 GCA_947259425.1 uncultured Ectothiorhodospiraceae bacterium
TGGTGTCCCATATTACGTAAGCCTTCACGTTCATAAAATCGATGTGCGTCTTTGCGCTGTTTGCCGGAGTCCAGGTGAAATTGCTGACAGGCCTGTTGACGTCCATAGTCAATGAGCCAGTCGAGCAATTGTTTGCCGTAACCTTTGGAGCGATGTTGTTCGGCGGTCACCAGGTCATCGACATATAAGAATTTTCCCCAGGCGAGGTTATGTGAGATTCGATGACCGGCGACCGCGACGATGGTGTTATCCGCTTTTAAATAAGTAAGTTGATAGCCAAATTGATATTGCATCTGAACTTGATTTAGAAATTGTTCTGCAGTCAGGTGAGGTCGCAATTCTGCCATGACCGGGTAACATGCTTCTATTTCTTGATCGGTTTCAGCGGTGTTTATCATTATGGTTTATTCGTCTTCCGGAACACCTTGCCATAACATTTCATATCCAAGTTCGTAGGTTTCGTCACAGTATTCCTGCAAAGCATCGAATTTAGATTTAAAGGTTTTATCAGCGTGCGATTCTTCATGTTGTTCGAAAGACTTCCAATAAGTCATGATCACGATATGGTCTTCGGTCATCTTTTTCGAATCGAATGAACCTTCGTCTGAGACAAAGCCGGTATACTTATATACTTGGCCACCAATAAAGCCGCCTTCCTCATCGCCATAAGTATTTTTAACGACGTTACACATCTCGCCAAGCGCAAGCTCTACATCATGAACGGTAACGCCTTCTTTTAGTTTGACGACATTAAAGAGCATGACGCAGCCAAAAGGAATGGTAATTGGGTGAAACATTTGGACCTCCAGATATTCGTGAGTCTTTATGACAAAATATTACTACGTGGGGGAGCTTTATAATAGATAGTTAGCGCGGTAGTTTCAATTTTCCTGAAATAGATTTCGCTCTTTTATTAAGCGGGCGACCTGATCGGGAACGTATTGGGTCCAATTCTGATCGCCGATACGAATCATGTTAAGAACTTCATGTGACAAAATCGGTAAAAAGTCATGATTTACCGAGTTTAGCGCACGCAGGTGGCGATTTTGTTTAAGGTGATCGAATAAATGGCGTAAATTCTCTGCAACTTGAAGGGTCTTTAGGTCGATGACCCGGTCGTGTGCATCAATTAGGGCGGGCGAGACATAAATCGATAAATCATTTTTAAACAGGCGGCCGAAAGACTCGAGGATGCCACCGGGTAATTCATCGTAGTATTTTTCATCAAAGATCTCTCGAACGGACAGGATGCCCATCGCCAGCGCAATGGGTTTGCGTGTGTATTGAAATAGATACTGGGCCAGACGATAAAAGGCACCATAATCTGAGATCAGGACATTCTTACCCAGGGCGCAAAGCAGATCGATGCGATTCAGATAATCGTTAACATCAATGGTCTTGTCATTGAGTAGATTACTGAGTGTGATTTCAGACAGCACGATGAGCTCGTCATTATCGAGGCCGGTATCTTCAATAAAGGCCGCCTGGGCGCAATCGAGTAGATTGACGGTAAAGTTGGTGGGTGGTCGAAATCGACTGCGTTCCACCAGCACCGCTTTATCCCATAATGCGTCTGCCACCTGGGCAATCTGACCATCGGGGTAAAATAACGCCGCGTTACTTAAGCCGAATTCAACCAGGCGCAGTGCCATTAAGCGGTTATCGACATTCTTAAAAGCCGGCCCAGAGAAATCAACCATATCGATCTCAACCAGCGCTGAGTACAGCCCATCGCGCAATGAAGTAAGTAATCGCTCCGGCTTATCGGTAAGCTGGGTCGCGCCATAGATAAGATTTAAGCCCAATCGGCCCAGGGTATCCTGATCCTGCAGGTATTGTTGGCCAAATAGATTGACGTGTAATTCGATTTGCGAGGGCTCGGCACCGGGTTGGTGTTGAAAGGTGATGCCTAACCAGCCACGGCCATTGGTCTTATTGGCATAACTGCGCGCGGCGACGGTATTGGCGAAGGCAAAAAAGCAGGATTTGTCACCACGTTTTTCGCTTAGGCGTTCAACCACGAGTTGGTATTCATGCGCCAACATTGACTGCAAACGTTCTCGACTGACATAACGTGGGCATGGGCCATAAATGGCATCGGAAAAAGTCATGTCATATGCCGACATGGCTTTGGCAATGGTACCGGCCGCGGCACCCGCCTGGAAAAACCAACGTGCGGTTTCCTGGCCAGCCCCGATCTCGGCAATGGTACCGTAGACCGTTTTGTCGAGATTGACGGTTAGCGCTTTGCGATGCGGATCGGTTATGTCTTCAGGGGATTCCGTTGGCATTTTGTTTTACGGTCTTGTTAGTGTCTCTATTTAATATAGACCAGAAATGACCGAGAAACGTCGTGCGGAGGAGTTTGGTTCGCTTAGTTACCGTTACAGAGTAAAATGTTTATGGATTCAATAAGGCCTGTTGGGAAAGTATCTCGGTTGGATTGGAAAATACCGCCCATTGTGTTTTCGGTAAGCCGCTAAAGATTTTTTCTACAGCGGCCTTGTCACCCTTTACATCACGGATGTAGATTTTAATTATGCGACCGGGATATTTTTTTGCGATATCAGCATAAATATTGGCATCACGCTCACCAGAATCGCCAACTAATATAAAACGCCGCTTAGGATAGGTGGTCAGTAATTTAGTAATAGTAGGCACCTTACCTTCTTCCGGGGTCGCGAATAAATTAAATATGCTGTCGTCTTTTACCCGAATTAATTTTAAGTGCATGCTGCCACGTGGGTAGGATTCTTTATCAATGAATTCGCTAAGGACAGGATAAAGTTGCCAGGGTGATGAAGAAACATAGTGAAAGCGATAACCTTGCGTAAACCAATGCTGATAGATATCCGACATGCCTTTAACGGCTTGAAACTCTTTTAAGAATGTTTTTGTAAGGAGCTTCTTTTTATCGAGTACGTGCGAGTCTTTTATAGTGTCATCGATGTCCGAGATCACCGAAACCCCTTTGTCTGCTAAACATTGAATTTGACCGCCGAGCTGACGATCGTCACCGGGTTTTGTGTTTATCTGAACATCTAACCATTCCTGACATTTTGATTTACCCGGTTTAAGTGTTGCGTTAAATTCAAAGTGGCCATTTGATCCGGTCGACGGTGAACTAAAATGTTGTTGCTCTGCTTGTAATACAATGGTCCGGTTACTTTTATTATCCACCAGAAACATCGCGCTGCGTTGTTCGAAACGATCGCCATCGGGGGTGCCTTTTTCCGCGCCAATAAAATACGCGAGTGATTTGATAAGACCATTTCGCCAGACTGAACCGGCTTCAGGTTCGTATACCCAACCATGAACATCCAGTTTCCATTGTCGTGTTGCTGGATCAAACACCGCGTTGGTTGGAAACAATAATACGTGTTGGTCCGCCTTTAAATTTGTTTTTGGTGCGGGCGGTATTTGATGAGTCTGTTGTGCTTGTTGTTCGTTTTGTTCTTTTTGTGT
>CAMYMO010000166.1 GCA_947259425.1 uncultured Ectothiorhodospiraceae bacterium
CTAGATGTCACCTCTCATCTTGGCATTGGCATGATCATCTCTGGAATTTTATCGGTTGCATGGTGTTATCCACGCCGGCTTGAACCACGTCGAATCCCTCTTTTCATTTATAGCGTATATTTACTTTTTTGGTTAGTTGATACCTTTAAACTAATTGATAGTCTCAGTTTCGCATTTTATGCCCCCATGTTTATCTCGTTTGCGTTTGTAAGTGTATTTGCCGTCGTACAATGGAATCTGACGGTAAAATTACCTGCTGACCGCACGGTTTTAAAATGGATGTTTTTCTTTATATATAGTGTATGTAGTTTTTTACTTTTCTTTATTTTTATCCCAAGAACATTTGGATCGTTCTCACTGGTTTCGGCCAACCTTGAATTTTCGTTATTCCTGTTTTTCTATTTGGGAATAGCGTTAATCATTACTCGCTATCGAATGGTTAACCTTGAATTTTGGTGGTCTTTTATGTGGGGCGGGTATTTTGCGCTAACCGTCAGCGCCCTGGTTTATTTCATATTAATTTCACTTTTTGAACTACACCCGTTCTTAGTTTTTAGTATCGCGTTGTTTTTTGGAATCCTGACGTTCTACCCTTTCCGACAATGGGTTAAATCACGTCTTAAAACTGCGCCTCAAAACGAACTGGAACGTTACCTTCCTACATTGGTCGATATTCTATTTACTGCTCGCTCGAATACTTCGCTCAGTACACAATGGGAATCCATACTCACAAGTATATTTAAACCAATCACACTCACTTCACGTAAAACCCCAGTTAATGAAGTCGAGATTGATAAAAACGGAATCGTCTTGCGTGTCCCTGATTTCCAGCCTGAATATGCCATTGAGCTTGCCTATAGCAATCAAGGCAAAAGATTATTTGTTCAAGAGGATGTTCGTCTCGCACAGACTATGTATGAACTGACTGAAAAAGCTATCAACCTAAATCAGGCCAAAAATCGCGGTGCCGAAGAAGAACGAAAAAGAATCGTTAGAGACTTACACGATGATGTTGGTGCCAAGCTAATTACAATAATTCATCGCGCGGGAAATACCCAAGTCGTTGATTTGTGTCGCTCCGCACTACAAGACATTCGTGACATTATGTCATACCTGGGAGGTGGTAGTTATGAATTACTCGCTATGTTTGCAGACTGGAGGAGCGAAGCAGAAAGCCGCTGTGATGCAGCAAATATTAAGCTGAATTGGCAACAAGCTGATATCATACCCAATCTGGAAATCGATTCCCGGATGCGTATGAATTTAACTCGCGTGTACCGAGAATCTATCACTAACTCGATAAAACACGGTGAACCTTCTTCCATTTATGTCGATATTTCTTATCAAGACAAACTTTTTTTCTTCACTATAAAAGATGATGGAATGGCCACCGATATCGATAGTTTTATCAAAGGCCGCGGCTTACATAACATGACGGAACGAATGAACGAGATCGGCGGAGAAATTAATTGGTTACAAAATAAACCCCATGGCGTTATAGTTAAGCTCAATCTTGAGATAACTCGGGAGGATTCAACATGAAAAATGCATTTATACTGGAAGACATTAAAGAAACTCGTGAATGGTTAGTTGATGTCCTCGAATCAACCTTTCCTGGTATAAAGGTAAAACAAGCGGGCACGATAGAACAAGCTAAAGACGTGATCAAAGATGCTGATTTTGATTTGGCCTTGATCGACCTAAGCTTACCCGATGGCTCTGGAATTGAAATTATCCATGACCTCGCCGTACATAGCCCTGAAACGTTTATTGTTGTCGCAACCATTTACGATGATGACAGCCATATTTTTCCAGCACTGCAAGCCGGGGCGCGGGGTTACCTGCTTAAGGAACAAAGTAAAGAACAGATAATGACTCTGCTTGAAGGTATTATAAATGATGCGCCGCCACTATCGCCATCAATTTCAAGACGACTGCTGGAGCATTTTAATGCACCAAAATCGAATGAAGAAGAAAATCTTACTGCGCGTGAAAAAGATGTGCTGATTCTAATCTCAAAGGGTATCAAACTTGAAGATGTCGCCAACATGCTGGGGATTACACGCAACACCACCGCTGGCTATGTAAAAAACATCTATAGAAAATTAAATATCTCTTCTCGAGCAGAAGCGACCTTAACGGCTGCGCGAATGGGGCTTATTAGACCCGAATCAACTTGATTTAATATTTAGTCCGATCTTTGATTTTGAAATCTGATTTTGGCACAAAGATGCTGTCATCTATTTTTGAGGTCACTTTAAAAATTTCTGCCTGCTTAACATTTTTATCATTGCCAACATAGATAATCGACTTCAATATAATAGGTCTCTCAAGCACTGACGGATAATGATTCATCTTAGTCCAATAACATATCTTCGATCGTTGGCCTTCTTTTATAACCTTGTAATCACATGTATGATTCCCCAGAATTCGCTCACTGCCTACGGTTATCACCGACTTATTGGCTGGCATACCCAGTTTATTTGCGGCAGCCACTAAAGCGGCTTCGTTTTCCTGGGAACGCAATAGTTTGTCATTTTCACGAATACTAACCACGCCGCTCTTATATTTAACCGCCGTTCCATTACTGACATTCACCAGGTAACGAAACTGACCATTATCTAAAGTTGCAGAGTGTTTTGGTTCTACGAGAACGCTACAGCGACCATCTTTTGAAATAGTATATTTGGAACTCTGTTTATACGATGCATATTTATCATTAAAAAAGTATTCCTGTTCTGTTTCGTTCGCAAAACGCTTCCAATCCGTTGGCGTATCTAAGGCTGCATCCACATCATAGTCAGGTCGGTTCTCTTTTAATTCTTCTTCCATTATCGGCCAGGTTAAGTGACCTGATTTTTTCGCATCCTGGTACATCTTCTTTTCATTCGCACAAATGTCCCAACTAATCTTAAGCATATTCCGCACATGCACATTATCGAGTTTGTGCTTTATATGAATAGCCGGCTTAGGTTGTTCAGCATAAACGTAGCCAATAATGGATAAAGCACCAATAACCAATACAGAACTTGTCGAGATTTTCATCTTGATACTCTCACAAAATTTGAATAAATCATAACCGATCATAATTGCTACAAAGAGACGATGCGAGCATATAATTCTCATTTCTCTGTGTACACCACCCCTTTGGGGGTGGTAAGTGATTGTATTTTTTGGAAAACACTATTTTTATCATGGTAGTGATAATCACTCTCGATTAGCTGAAAAGTACGGTAGAATACAGGCCACGCGCCCGTAGCTCAGCTGGATAGAGTGTTGCCCTCCGAAGGCAAAGGTCGGACGTTCGAATCGTCTCGGGCGCGCCATTTTATTTAAGTCGATGTGATCTTTTCTAAACCAGGCGTTATATTGAAATAGTCCTCGGCACTAGCTTGGACCGCTATCGCGCTCCACCTAGCATTCCCTACGCTTCGCTACG
>CAMYMO010000167.1 GCA_947259425.1 uncultured Ectothiorhodospiraceae bacterium
TTATGGATGCTGATCAACTCGAATTTAAATCAAACTATTTTGATCTAATCACTTGTGGATTTGGCTTGTTCTTTCTTGCCGATGCCTCAGCGGCAATCAGAAAATGGCACCGTGTTCTCAAACCGGGCGGTCGAGTGATTATTTCAACGTTTAATCATAGCGCATTTATGCCGATGGCAAATTGGTTTAAAGAATTAATCGAAAACAGCGGCGTGGACTTTCCCGATAGCAGCTGGCAACAATACAGTGATAATGAATCCTGCCTGCAGTTATTTCCGAATGATTTATTCCAGGATCAGACCGTAACAACCAAACAACATGGCATCCACTTAAAAGATGCCAATGAATGGTTGAACATGATTAACAACAGTGGATTGCGAAGCTATCTGGAACTATTAGCACCGGAACAGCAAGCTGATTTACGCAACAAACATAGCAAACAGCTCGATGAACTAAAAACCGAAGATGGGATCTGGATGGATGTGGATGTAATCTATACCCAGGTAACAAAGCGGCCTTAAGCCGCTTTATATTATCTATTTATTTAAAAATTTAAGTACTCAATTGCCTAATTCGAGCTTCATCACACCGTGTAAAGCTTGTTATATTCTTTGGAGGCACTTTAATTTGCCGTCACGACCCAAACAGCCCCGACAAGATCGCTGTTAACCACACAGGACGACAATGCCTCGAGTATGGATCAAACCAGGACATAATTTATAGGAGCTCATGTCTAATCTTACCCATTCACATATGTGTTCATACCAGGTCGTGCAGTGAACGGAAAATATAGTGTTTCAAATAAACATAGCGGTCATTGAAATGAATATCCCAACAGGCAAAAAACGGCCAAAAGCCGCCTTTCGAGCTAACGAATTATTGCTTTAAATATTAGAAAAAGCGGTCATTCAAAACGTATCACATAATCGGCGAGCGGTAGCGAGCTCGAATTGATGTTATTGTTATACATTTTTCCATTTATTTTCTAGTACATTTGGTTTTGAATACGCGCCTTTATCGATAAGCCATTCATACAGCCCCACATTTTCAATGTTCGGTTCCAAATATTTTCTAAAATAGAAGAGGAAAGTCCAGCCATTATTATCTGTAGCATTCAGATCTATACCGAGTGCAACTGTACGCTTAATGACTTCAACTCCTTCTTCTACAACGTTATGCAACAAGGTTTCTCCATTCTCATTTCGTTCGTTAATATCGAAACCCAAACCTAAATAGTAATTAATTTTTTCTTCTCTTAGATTTACTAGCGAATCTCGAAATCTTAACCAAATAGAAACCTGAACAAAGTTCAATTTATCGAGCTCAACTTCCTCGATATCAAAATATCGTAACATTGATTCTTCAGATTCAATAAATCTTTTGTTAGCACTCTCCCTTGAATTATACACATTAATAATGTTAGAAACAGTCTGCCCAAAACCTTCTGAGCACTCTGACAACACATACAACTTCATGCGCTTAACCAATTGATAATTTTGTGGAATAATATCTATTACTTCTAAATCATCATCTAAGTTTGTTACATGATATGCTTGCTCGGAATATTCATCATACTCCCTACAGCTTTCCACATATCTTCTCTTTGCCTCATTTAAATTATCTAATGATGAAAACACCCCTAGAATCAAGTCTCTACCAGTATAAGGTGATATTTTCCTTTTTAAGATCTTCATATAATTCATACGTATAACAGTCAGAAATTTATCTGATCCACTCAATTTCGTAATCAACTTCATCCAATTCTAATTCACCGACTATGAAACCTAGTTTTTCAGTAGCAACTTTCTTAAAGTTATTAAGCCATGATTCCCATTCATCTTCTGCTATATTCAAAGCGATAAAATTAAGACCTGAGGGCTCGACAGAGGCGGAAATACATTTTTCGTCTTCATTAAAACTGAACCAATAGGGAACACTTTCTTCGTCACCCTTATCATCATTGAAACCGAGCCAACCATTCATGCTTTCGTAAACTTGTGTAACTTTATCCCAAATCTCTTCTGGTAAGTCATAGCGAATATTTAAGTTTCGGCTGTCATTTACTATTTTGTTCATTTTTTATTTCTTATAGCAGGTTGATTAACGAGAGTCGTTGTCTCATTATTCTTTTTTTATGTGTAAGTTTTCTCACGTAGTATTCCCGCTAATTTCTGTAATTTTGACTTATCAAATTCCTTAACATTACGTAAAATCGTATCCGAATGTGTACTTCTTGCGCTGTTATAGGAATATATCTGTGCAGCATTATATCGAACCAGATACTCAGAATCGTATAGTGCCCCCTCAAGCGCAGAAAATACATCCGCATGTTTAATTCCAGCTAATAAATTTATCGCCTCGACACGCTCAATTTCATTAGTATTTTCAGTATCAGCTATATAATTTAACAATATAGGAAGATATTTAGGGTCGTTCTCAATTAACCATAGTGCTTTTGCATAAGCTAAACTTTCAGAGTTTGTTGAGTTTTCCAATGCATTTTTTAAAGTTTCAATAGCTTTTACTGATTTTAAAAAACCTAATTCTAATGCCTCAAAATATCCAATATTAGATATTAAATCATCTATAAACTGATTGATTTCGTCGACTTGTACATTCTTCGGAGCATTATATTCAGGTCCATCTCTACCAAAAGAGGCGCGCCATTTTTCATATAGTGTCGTCATTTTTATTTACACATAAAACGCCAAGTTAAAATGCGTAGAAAACTGGCGCTTTTTTTTGCGCTCTTAACAAAAAAAGTGCGAGATTTGGAAGTCCATTTTAAACGAATTGTTAGATTTTTTTAATTATTAGTTGCCTCAAACTTTTCTAAAATTCGATCCAGCTTGTTAATAGCATCAGAAATTTCTTTTTCCTGGAGTTTGCTTAGTTTGCCATTAGAAAAAACCAAAGCGGCTTCTTTAGCATCCCCAATACAAAAGGCTAGTTCTGACATTTTATCTTTCAATGAGCTATCAAAACCGTCGCTCATGAAATTTAAGATTTCTTCTGTATCTGTAGCAAAACTTGATTCAGTGATCTGTTTGGCCATTAATCTTTTCAGCTTATCTTTTATTCTGCTTATACTTCTAGAATCTATATCATTCATATTTTTTAATCTAACGATTAGGGTAGGTTCAGTCCCAGCCCGCGTACTTTGCGGGCGATTTGACCCGCTTGTTAGGTGCTATTAATTTAACTATGCCAGTCATGTAAACACTCTGGATTCTTGCATTGTTTTGCTAGAGGTGTGCGACAAAGAGTACCGCAAACAGGGCATTTTTTAAAAACAACCTCGTCTTTGTTGTCTTTTAGTATGCGTTTTACGACATTGTCATAAAATTCTGCTTCACCTTTAGCTAACAATTCTTTAGCCTTTTTATTAACGCTATTTCTACCCTCAATTATTTCGATA
>CAMYMO010000168.1 GCA_947259425.1 uncultured Ectothiorhodospiraceae bacterium
CCACGCCCTGATCAACGGGCAACAGTGACAGATAGCCCGTTCCCGCCAGACGTCCATGGTTATACAGCGTCGCTAAGTTTCTTAATGTCGCTGGCTTTCGATTTTTACGCGCGACGACCCGCTCAATATAATCCGGTCCGGGGGGGTGAATATCTGTTGCTGGAATCCCAACACAGCTGTGCTCAAGGATAGATACGGCTTCGTCGGCAAGAATATTGGCAATATCAGTCATGGCACCCTCCCTATTTGCTATTCAGTATAGTCAACCGATTGGCTTACGTGCACTGATTCAGATCAATGAGAAACGGTAAATTGTGAACGACCTATATATGAATAACGACCCAGGCTGAAACTTAACTTTGACCCTGATTTTATTAAAGGGATTTTATTAAAGGGATTCTTTTAATTGCTTGATCAAATCTTCTCTATCTGTTTCTAACCGTTTTAGAAATTCTTTCGGGGTACCTGCCCCTTTTATATATTTTGATGTCCAACTAATCATCTCCAACAGCATCGGCAGCAGATCGAGGCCTTTTGCTGACAGACAATAAATATTTTTAGATTTGTTCTCAGGATCGACGGATTTAGTGATAAATCCTTCGGTTTCCAGTTTTTTTAACCTGTCAGCAAGAATGTTGGTCGAGATATTTTCGGCGGATGAAAGAAATTCACCATAGGTTTTTTTATGCGCAAATATGAGATCACGAATGATCAATAAGCTCCATTTGTCTCCCAACAAATCCAGCCAAAGACTGATGGGACAAGGAGATCGGCGTGAAGATTGATGCGGCGTCATATCCCTATCATACTCGAACACTTAGCACTTGCAAATCACAAGTACATGTTATAGGCTCGTGACATCCACTTGCATAATACAAGTAGATAAATCATGAATAAGGAGAATAGACAATGGATAATAAAGTCGTTTGGTTTGAAATTCCGGTACAAGATCTTGAACGAGCGTCAAAATTCTATTCAAGTTTACTCGATTTTTAAATTGCAATATATGGAACACGGGCCTAGTCAATGCGCCATGTTCCCCTTTGAACCGGGTGTCGCATCGGATGCCTTGATCAAATCAGCCGATAACACCGCGTCGCAACAAGGTCCCCTGGTATATCTCAATGGCGGTTTGGATCTTTCCGTACCATTAAGCAAGGTCGAACCACTGGGAGGACAAATTCTACAAGACAAAACGGATATTGGTGAACACGGATTCATCGCTTTTTTTAAAGATACCGAAGGAAATAAAGTTGGATTACACAGTCCTAACTAGCAGATATTGTTCCAAAGTGACTAGCCCGGTTGAATCTCTTTTTGAATAAAACATAAAACCAACCTATTGAACTAAATACTGTTAATTTAAAACAACAATAAGGAGAAATACTATGCCAAGTTTTATGATTGCCTATCATGGAGGAAGCCAACCAGGCTCAAAAGAAGAAGGTATGGCTCACATGGGTAAATGGAAAGCATGGATAGAAAGTCTTGGTGAAAATGTCATAAATCCAGGTACGCCATTAATGGACACAAAAAAAATTACCTCAAACGATATACAAATGGAAAGTGATCCAGATGCGATGAAAGGATTTGCTATTGTAAAAGCCGATAACCTTGAGGCGGCAATTGAGATCGCTAAATCAGATCCGTTTTTAGGCATAAACGGTACAATACATCTCTCTCAGATGATGGAAATGAAATAAATCAGATTCAAATAATAAAAAGGAGAAAATATTATGAAGCTGTTGATTAAGGGAGCACTAATAGGAGGTTTCATTGCCTTTATCTGGACAAATATTTCCTGGATGGTTTTACCATGGCACGGTTGGACGATAGCCAAATTAGCAAACGAAGCCCCAATTGCTCAATCATTAAAAAGTAATGTAACCGAGAGTGGACTTTACATCCTGCCCTGGAAAACGGAAAAAACAAACGAAGCCATGGAGGAAGTTAATAAAAAAATGGAAAGTGGCCCATATGCCTTTATGGTCGTACATCCAGATGGATTTAAGAAAAATATGATTAAGATGATGTTGTTTGGTTTGTTAACTAATATTTTAATTGCTTTTATCCTGACCTATCTTCTCACCAAAACGAAGGGTTTAAGTTATATTCACAAAGTAGGATTTGTTAAAATGGCGGCTGTCGCAGGCGCACTCGTTATTATTATGCCAAATCTTATATGGTGGCAATTTCCACTTGCTTATACCTTGGTCACGATAGTCGATACCGCACTTACCTGGGGCTTTGCAGGACTTGCGATTGGAAAAATAGTGAAGGATTGAACGGGTAAATATTGAAAGAAAGCTTGTTTCAATTAGATACTGCAACGCACCCTCATTCCACATTTGCGTATCCTATTTAATGGCAACCGATTATCATTTGTTTGCAATCCGAGTTAAGACAATATCCGTCAGCTGCTGAATCACTTCCTTTCGACCCGGTGTCACATGTCCGCCATGAGTCCAAATCACTTGCGTCGGTTGTTTAGCGGCATTATGTAAAGCGACAACACTGGAGTCAGGTAATGCCAGATCATGTTTGGCATTAATAAAAATCACTTCGCGTGGGGCAATCTTGCCAACCCATTTTTCTGGAGCGACAAAATGGCTGCCAATGGCATAACCGATTAACGGTGAAAATATAGAACCGAGTAAATCTGAATCTACTCGTTGCAAAAAATTATGATGTATTACCTTAATCGGTTGAGCCGCGCCCTGAGCAAGCCAAACCCGTGAAAACCGCTGATCGAGTACCGCAGGTACCGCTACAAAAAACGCACCCAAACTAACTCCAACCAATTCGATATGTTGTTTATCAACGTATGATTGTATTACTAAATAGTCAAGCGCTAATAAAACCGCCGGTGGAGTATCTTTGACCATCTCTTGCACGTCATGAATACGATAAAAAAACGCTGCGCCATCAAAAGCATCGGGTGAATAACCAGGGTATGACAGCGAAACACAAATTACGTGTTCTAATCTCGGGATCAATTCACATGCCTTACGCCCGGTATTAATACCACCTAATAAGACTGCCACGGGTAATGGGCCAACTTGATTTAAGGGCCGTCGCACTAACAATTCTAGCGTTAAATCGCTACTGGCGCTGATGTTAAGCTCTTCATACTGTGAATGTTTAGCCTGCCACTGCCTCGTCATATTGACAGATACAATTTTTCCTTTGCGTTCTGCATAGCTATTAGTCGGATTTTTTATAACGGGTATATAGACATATAAGCAAAGAATCAGCAAACAACAAAATATGGCCAAAAACAACCAACGAAATATAAACAGAATCCGCGATAACAAGTCAGTAAACCTCATAGTACAATTATATAACAAATATCAGTAAGTTAGCGCTACTCCGACCAGTTTTATCTAATATCAGATGAGATGACTCGCTTTTACAGTCACATGGTTCATGTCTGGTTAATCTAGATAAGAATAGAATCTATAGAAAATATAAATCATAGGTGATGTATATCATGAGATTCTTAAAATTAGCCCTGATAGCGGTACCCGTCTTATTTTTATCTGCCTGTGGTGGTGGAAGTCATGAAGAGTCATATGACTATGCATATGACGAGTACATAGATTGGTCCGGAAGTGTAAACGGAACTTTAGTCGTTGATGCAACGGATGATGTCTTTGAATTTGAGGTCAATACGGGTTACCTGCATTTTGGTAGCACAACTTATACCAACGCCTGGGTCGATTCATATGGTGATTTTTATGTCGATGGTGAATTAATCGGTGCGGTGTTTTATGTAAAATCAATATACAATGAAACCATTACCGCTTTAATTTCAAATAATGGTTATTATATTGATATCTATGGTCCAGAATCGGATCTTGCCTGGGAAGAGGCTCCCACTATACCTATTTATGCGTTTAAGGAAGCGGCCATTTCTAAACAGGTAGAAGAATCCGTTTATACTCAACTGGGCCAACAGGCAGATGTCAAATACTCTGAAAAGGCTACCCCACCTGGAATCAACAAAAATGCCTATACTGAAAAGCTGCCAGCAAACAATCAAAGTACTCTCAGGAAATAGGACAAGAATAGATTTTTATTTATCTAATCTGCGAATAAATAATCGATATATGAAAAATAGACTAACGGCTCGAACTACATGAGCCGTTAGTCGTATTCAATGATTATTGGCCATCTTGAGGATTTAAAGTACGTTCTGCAATTTGTTCAGGTGTTTTAGTTTTAAACCGTTGCCAATAATCTGCATAGATTTCTTCCATACGTTGTTTATTTTCTTTCAACCAAGTTTCGACCTCTGGCCCAGGCTCAACCAATTCCGTATCGGCAAGCCAATCCTTAAAATCACTCGTATGAATATTATATTCACCAGATTTGTCACCACGAATTGGGGTTGGGGCAAATCCTCCCGTTCCCCAATTAGGCCTTACAATTACATAATAAGTTTTACCCGCAATTACATTGGCTTTCATAAAATCAGCCGCTGTACCATAAGCCATAAAGACTTTCTCACCAGGAGTGGTTTGATAGGCAACCTTTTTCCCCATTGCTAATCCACCAATCAATTTCAAGTCACCGTTAGTTGTTTCGAATAGCTCAACACCAATAGCCCCAGCTACAAATGATGTCCGCATAAAAACAATAGTTGCTTTATCAGAGGAGGCGGGCTTCACTTGTTGAGAGGGTGCCTTTACCATCATTGTGCCGCCACACCCTATTAATATTAAAGGGATAAAAAAAATAATACCTATTTTTAGTTTCTTCATTACATTCTCCACAGCTAATCTATGTATCGTACATTTATTGTCTTTATCGACTAAACCCGGATTGGGTTTAATTATATTGGGCTTTTATCCGATCACTAGCTCTTTTTTACTAAATTAATTTTAATTCTCGCAATTGGCCCTGTTGAATCAAGATACCTGATTGGATTATTCCAAGTAAAATAACTCAACATAGTACATAAAACAAACACTGCCGTTTTCTGAACAATAAGTATACCATGGGTATGTAAGGCATAATTAAGTATAACTAAAGTATCGTGTCTAGATTATTGATATTCTCAAAATATACTATTTAATAAATATAGAATAATCAGAATAGTACATGGGAGAGACACCTATGCAGTTTAACTCCTTCAGATTAAATAATGGCCGATAGTAAACCGTCAGGCCAGTTTCCTGTTCCCGGTTTTGCATTAATCGTTATTGCGCTAGGTGTACTGGTTTTTACGGATAATCCATTCAATCCTACTCGACCCGCGCCGCCCCCAGAATTGACCTCAACCGCCGAAGATGTGTTAGCAAGACTTTGGCAAGATCCGTTTGAAGCGGTAGAAAAACATCGCGATAGCAAACACTCGGAAAAAATTATTATTCATGGTAATCAGACTCCAGAGGTAGCACGAAACAACTCAAAGGTTGCAGCCTATACGATGTATCAGGATCAGCACCATCGCATTTGCAGTTTAACCAAACCTGGACTCGAGGATAGCTTTTACCCCCCTATCGCAACATCTGCACATACAATTGAAGAATTACGCTGCCAAATTCAACGTGATGTCGAAATTAATAGCAATAAAACTTCAGACTTACATATTCTTGCGGTAATGGTGTCAGGCAATCCGTATGCGGAAAACCGCGAAACTCGAATCCGAAGTCGATACGCAGTCATTTCCGGCTTATCCAATGCGGGCTATATACCAAAAGATGCTGAGCATATCGGTTATATGGACTTTTCCGAGCAATGTAAAAAGGGGCTTGCTAGTAAACTGAAAGATGACGTTAAATATTGCGACTGGCCGGCCACCATTCCGTATGAATGGTTTACACCAAAAGAGACACAAGATACTGAACATGAGAATAATCAGTTTGCAAAAAACATCCTGGTGTTATGGTTAAATGATGGTGAAATAGCCCGAAATAAACCCTTAAGAATGTTGGAAAGGTTATCTAATGCACTGAAACCTGGTTTTCATGAACGCTTTGTTAAACTTAAATCAAATCAAAATAAAAGACTGGTACGAATTAAATTCGATGTAATTGGCCCTACCGGTTCTACAACCCTGATTAAAATGTATCAGGAAGCTACGCTAATTGACAATCGAACATGTAAAAAAGACTATCCGAACTTCTGTCATCAACTAAATATCCGCTCAAACAATGCTAACGTTGATATAAACGCCGAAAAATTAATTCGGATTATTTCACCTCGCGCAACGATTGATGAAAAAGCTATCCATAAAAGTTTAAATATTGCTGAGGATAAAAATTTGAAGGATTGGTTAACAATATACCGGACCATTCCCGAAGATAAAGAACTTGTTTCCAATTTATTATGTAGTCTACTACAACGTGGTGTGAATCCGTACTGGCATCACAGTGATATTTTCTCCATAAATAAGAAAAAAGACATATGGGCAGCCAGTTCATGTCAAAATTATTCTCTCCGCCACCTAAATAAAAATAAAAAACAGGATCACATCGTATTAATTGGCGAGTGGGACACAGTCTATTCTAGAAATTTTAATCGTTTGTTTCGGGAACAAATCAAAAATAAAAGCATGGTCGAAGATATAACCTGGCTACACAGTTATAATTACTTTCGAGGAATTGATGGGTCGGTCGCTAGCAGCAAAGATGAAAGCCTTGCTAAAAATGATAACAACACCGATAAAAATAAAAAGTCGTTCAGGCGACCTGTCGGCGAAAACCAGTTTGATTATTTGCGAAGACTGGGGGATCAGCTGTCCACTTTATCGAAGTCTATAATTAATACCGGTTCCATTCGTGCAATTGGTATAGTCGGCAGCGACACCTATGATAAGTTACTAATACTTCAAGCCTTACGCAGTCGATTTCCGAGCGTAATTTTTTTTACAACTGATCTGGATGCACGCATGTTGCATACCGATGAAAACGAATGGGCCAGAAACCTAATAGTTGCTTCGGGCTACGGGTTACACCCTGATGATCACTTCCAGGGCCTGCCCTTCAGGGATAGTTATCAGACATCTCTTTATTTTGCCACGCATGATTCCACTCAGAAAAATGCAATTAATACTAACGTTTCTAATTCTGTTAAAATTTTTGAAGTGGGTAATAGCAATGCAGTCGATTATAGTTATCAAAGTCAAACACCTAAATTATTCACTTCAAATAACTGTAAACTTTATATAATACTTTCGTTAATTTTATTATTTCTTCTTATATACCAAACAAGTAATTCCACTCGAAAATATATTATACTCTCTGCAATACTAATTTATTCCGTCATCATATGGATTGCTATCTTAAATCCCTTTGAAAGTACCGAATTCAATGCGATGCTAACGGGCACCAGTATATGGCCTGCTAATATAGTCAGAATGCTTGCGGCTATTCTTGCTGTCTACTTCATATTACTAGTAATCATTAAATTAAAATTAAACTCTATCGAAATCATAATAAAACACAAACTTTCCGATCTCAAATACAAAGGCTTAGTCGACACTCTACGAGAATGTCTAGGTGTAGAATCAGAACGCACTAAAATTGGGATAAATACGCTTTTACCATGTATCAAACAAACGACCGTAGCTGCGTTAACTTTCTTCAATATACAATTATTTAATGGCGATGAAGCTAAATCAAATAATCTCGTTAAACCTAGATTAGTGTCCAAACTTTTTCTTACCTCATGGGGTTGGCTACATCAGAGTACGACTTCGATAAAAATCGAAAACCTATTCTATCAATATATGTACATTGCAAAAACAAGATGGTGGTTAGCCCGGGTATCGTTAATGACTGGCTTATATTTCGGAATATCGTATCATTTCATCTATTCGTTTCAGACTTTGCCATTCACATCCTTTAGTGACGAAAACAGTGCCTTTTCCCATGAATTCATTTTATTTTCAATGCTATTGCCTTATACATTTTTAATTTTTTTAGTCGTAGATGTCACTCGACTCAATGCCAGGTTTATAGAGTTATTAACTAAATGTCGAATCGAATGGACAGAGACGCTACTTTCTGGATTCAGAAATGATTACGGTGTTTCGGATGAAGTCGCGGTCGAAAAGCTTAAGCTTGATCTAATTATACTAAGAGCAAAAACTGTTGACGTCTTTATTTTTCTTCCATTTATTATTTTATCCCTAACCATTATTTCCCGCAGTAATTATTTCGACCGATGGCATATGCCCATTCAACTATCTGTGGTGATATTACTCGGCGCTATTATTGCCCTGAGCAGCGCAATTCGATTCAGGAGAACGGCGAAAAGGGCACGACAATGTATTCTCGAGAATCTATATAAATTGTACAGCACATGTCACAAAGACGAATGTAAAAATAATATAAAAATTCAAAATGCTAACATAGATTTTTGTGACAACAAAATGTCAGAACGGATTCTGGCAATAATCGATGACATTAAGCAAATCGATAAAGGACCATTTGCACCGATAGCGCGACACCCAATCGTCACTGCGATCGCCATGCCATTTGGTGGGGTTGGTGGTTTATATCTTATTGACTATCTATCTGGATTGGGTGTCTAAGTTACTGCTGCTATATTTAGAAAAAATGACTGTGACTAATCTTGATTATGCTCTTAGATCAAATCAGATCTCCATCAGTAATTCATATTAGGGAATTATTGATCGGCGAATTTGCTTCCATACACCACGGCGCCCATTAAAACTGAGAATCCGATCACTGGTTACAAGATTCGCCGAGTAATCCTCTACCTGTATAGATTCTGTCTTTTCCTGTGCACGTAATTTTATACTTTGCCATCCACCAGTGATGACGCCATAGGCTACATAGCGTTGGTTAGTTACCACCACGGCCACGGCATCGGCTACTTTATATTCCAGAATACTCTCTTTAGCGCTTAACTTAAGCCGTTCGAATCGACCGGTCAGGATATTCGAAGCGACAACCTCATTATTTTCAACAACCAGGTAAAGTACCTTTTCCACTTCTCCTGCGTTGAGTGGTGAAATCAGCAAAAGACCTAGAAATAGACTGAAGATTATATTTTTTATATTCATAAATGATCCACTCCTACTAATACTCCTAAATTTCATTATGATATATTTAACTTTTATCCGTGTTATACGATCATTCTAACCTGGTGTAATCTCAGTTTAAAAGGATTACACACAGGTTACTGCCGACTATTCCAAACCAAATAATTTATGCGCCGTTTCTGTACTAGCCAGTGCGACATCTTCTGTCGTTCTTTCCATACAAGCCGCAACGGTCTCACATATATGTGGCAAGTACTTTGGTTCATTTCGAGTAGATTTAGGTTTTGGTTTAAGATTACGAGGGATCAAATATGGCGCATCTGTCTCGATCATCAATCGGTCCATCGGTATCTCTCTGACCATTTGCTGAAGATTTTTACCTCTCCGCTCATCACAAATCCACCCTGTAATACCGATATGCATGTCCAACTCAAGATAAGCCAACAATTCGTCCCGAGTCCCTGTAAAACAGTGCACCACGCCACCCTTTAATTTTGCGCGATAGCGGGACAAGATTTTTAAAAACTCATCATGCGCATCACGCTGATGTAAAAAAACCGGTAACTGGCAATCCACAGCCAGTTCAAGCTGAGATTCAAAACCACGTAATTGTTGCTTAGCTGGTGAGAAATTACGGTTAAAATCCAATCCACATTCACCGATGGCCACGACCTGCTTCTGTCTGGCAATGTCAGCAAGAGTGTCAGTTGTCTGCCCGGTGATTTCACTGGCATGGTGGGGATGGACGCCTGCTGTAGCAAACAAAATATCCTCCCTCAAAGCGGCCAATTCTGCCGCCTCCATGCTATTCTTCTCTGTCGTTCCGGTAATTAAGATTTTACTCACGCCAGCATTAAATGCATCATTCACAACCCGCTCCCTGTCGGTTTTGAATGACTTTCCGGTCAGATTGACCCCAATATCGACTAAATTCATACTTGCTGTTCTCTATTTATTATTCTTGTGCCTGTTAACGTCTATATCGGCAAAATATGTTAAATCCCGAGATAGAATTTATAAAATTAATTTGATCTATCTTTCAAATTTTATAACCCCATTTGTTGAAACTGCGGCACCACTGATCTGCAATTCGTTGACGTAGTGGTTCAGTTAAATTGTTGAATTTATTCTTCTTGTATTGCCCCAAAGTCGAAACATACTGCTCTAATCCGGGTCGAAATGATTCAAAGTCCGACAAGCTTAAGGCCGCATAGGTATCCGCTAACTGTCCTACCGGATCACGCTCCAAATCTTCATACCGTATTTCATAAAAATTGCCGGTTGGAATTAGCGGGAGATCGGTAAAAAAGGCGTCGTAGAGCTCCGTGTAACGATTTAGTATTTGCTCTGGGATAGCCTTTAAATCGGGTCGTTGCAGATAGGTATACCACATTGCTGTATCATGGAAATGGTAAAAAGATTGATATACATCATACGGGTTACGATGAATATGAATAAACTTCGCATCGGGAAACAGTTCCAATAATATGCGTATTCGCGCAGTATGAGGTGGCGATTTAAGCACTAAACGTCGCTGATATTTTAATGTTAGTTTTTTCAAAAACCACAAGAATCCTGCCTTCCACTCTTCAATTTCGACTCGCGGCACGTTGCGAAAAGTCAAATAGCGTTCATAATCCTGCATACGCCGCGGGAAACTCATACCAAAATACAACGATTTTCCAGTAATCAATGCTGGACCAAATTCGTCCTCCTGAGGGGTCTCGAATCCCATTTTCATATTATCCATTGGTCTTTTTTCAGGGATCAAACCCGCAAACCAACGAGAATTAAATTTTTCAGTCGTTAAGAAGGTATGGGGACTGATAACCTGGTAGGTATTGGCATAAGCAAATTGTGTTGCGTCCTGCGCAATCAGGTTATGCAAGTGGGTCGTCCCACTACGCCAGTGCCCAAGTATGAATATGGGTGGCTCGGTAATTTTCGTGTTTTCAATAGCATCATGCCAGCGACGTTCTTCTCGCCCGTGTTGTATCGAATTGAACACACTAAGCATAGATATCATAGCGGCTCGATGCCAATAAGCTGGGGAAATGGCAAAATTATTGTCGCACAACAAGCGCCACCAGTGCCCCATTGTGATTCCGGCGAGATAGTTATTGCCAACACTCCAGCGATGTTTAAGCTTGTCTGCCATTTTATTCTATGAATTTTTTAATAGCAGACCGTACCATAAAAAACAACGTATAAGGAAATAGCTTCACTGCGAAGCTCTCAAACCTGTTTCTTTTGTCAATTTTTTAGTCAACTCTCGGTTATATTCAGACACTATAGTCATTAACTGTCCAGATCCAGCTTATCTATTTTTCACCACTTTTCCTGGTGGTTGATGACCCGGGGAGCAGCAATGGGTAGTTTTGTTCAGCAAGGTATTTCTTTATCTTGTTGAACATCTCCCTTTCTTTTTTACGATCTGCATATTTTAAATAGCTGGCAAGTGCATCAAGATGTTTCGGATTATCTTGCATATGCAGAACTTCTCCGTAATTCCGCCACACATCTGCGTTCTCTGGTTCGACTTCCAGCGCATGCAACAAACAGCTTTCTGCTTTATCAAGTAAAGCAAGACGTGCATTCGTTATTCCACAATAAGTCAAAGCGTATATATTATTAGGATCATGAACCAAAGTTTTATCAAAATATCCAGCCGCTTTTTTATTATCACCTTGTGTATAGTATATCCAGCCAAGATTATTACTTACATAACCAAGCTGAGCATCTAATTCTAAAGCGCGTTCAAAATCAGCAATCGCACTCGGATAATGCCCCTTACGAACATATGCATAGCCTCGACGACCTAACAAATCTGCATCATCCGGTGAGATCTCAAGTAATGCATTCAGATCACGAGTCTGCTCATCAAATCGGTTCAATTTCTTATAACAATACGCACGATCACGTAGCCATCCGCCAACAGGTGCATACTTCAGCGCAGTTGTATAATGCTCAATCGCCTTTTCAAATTGTTTTTTGCGTTCAACTTGATCACCTTTTACGGCATGTTCATATCCTAGTAATGCATATAAACGTGGGTTTTGTTGGCGGCTTTTTTGTGCATCACGCGCGAATTTGCGTATTTGTTGGATACTTCCCCCCCACTTGGGTTGTAAACCTGATATATGCTGCCAACGTAAATAGTAGCTATGAGGCGCAACCTTTAATGCTGTTTTTGTGATTTTCAGCTTATCTTCATCTTCTCCCATACCATTTGCGATCTGGTGGAGCATTTTATAACCAACGATCGCCCTCGGAGTTTTAGCGAGTGCTGCATTAATATCTTGTTTCGCAAGCGAAAAATGATGACTCATATTATCAATTTGTTCTTGTGATGTCTTATTGATGAACTTTGCTCCGCGTTTCTTCCAGGCCAATGCGACATGATGACTACCGCGCGCTAATCGACTGGTCCAACGCCCATCACTGTGGTCTACCCATTCATCGAAATAAGTTAGGTAGTGTTCTTTGTTCGTATTAAAAATTAGAAATGATTCCAGCACCGCCCACTCGTTGGCACCTTGCTCGTAGTTTTTTTGAAGCTCTATCAACTGACGATCAAGTTCATCAAAACGACGTGCCTCAAGTAAGCTCAGAAAGTCATACGACATCACCTTAAGCGCAATTGTATCCTGCGCAAATGCTTCCACCACGGCTTGGCGAAGATCGGGTTGTGGTGCTTCATCACATGCAAACAGACTTAAAGTAAAAACGATTATTAATAAACTATATAGTAATTTATACATATAACTTCCTAAAATAGCCCTATCAAATATTTAATTAGACTATATACTAGGATAGTAAACCAGAAGGGACCCGTCATGCGAAATCTCATCTATTTGCTAGTCATAATTGCGATAGGATATGGTGCCTACTCACACTTTAATAAAAATCCTGGCGCAGATTTTGTTTTCCAGGTTCCAGAAGACAATGACGGTTTAATTAGCATGTCAAATGGTAATGTAAGAGGTGAATTTACAAAAATTGGTAATTTCGAGATTGAATTGAGAGTGTTTGGAACAAGTTCTAACTTCTCTAAAGAAGGTCCATTCGCATTAATGACAGACACTATATTTGCCAGTTCCCGTGAGCAAGCTAACTCCGCCTTCAATAGATTTTTGTGCGAAAAAGGTGCTGTTGATAAAGCGAGTTTAATTCAGCTCATTATTACGGACCCGCAAAGTCGAGAACAGATCGAAGAATTAGCCCAAAATAACCAAAACCGAAACTGTGCATACTTGTCTGGAACAAGCTACCACATGGATCGTGTTTATGTTAATGACAAAGAGTTGAAAGGATTAAGATTTACCTCAACATCAAAATCCGATCCATATAAATTTATAAAAGTAGATGATTTTAAGCTGGTTCCATGCAATTAATCATGCCGAATAATGGAGGTTATAGGTTTCCGTTAGTCTGTAATATCTAGCTCCATTTCAATCACACGGTATCCCTTGTATTTATAATATTCTATTTGTGCGGGAGCCGAGTCAACAACTTCGATAAACGATTGAAACTCTTTATCTTCGATATCCATCATACCTGCAAAGCTACCGCAAACCTGTAGTGGTATTTGATCGTCTTTAACCAGGCGTTGTATCTGTTTATGAAGTTTAGGATGTTCAATTTCGTTTTCTGTTAACAATGAGAACTGTTCAACACCATGGCTGATGACGATAAACTTGGTTGCTGGAAACTGAAATTTAATTTTTTCAATATAGCTTTCAATACGGATAATAGCCGCTTTCAGGCTATTAGCATCACCACCTACTATTTCAAAAACTACCCCAGCTGGGCCCTGTTTTGAATTTATCATTGCTTCTATCTGTTCGACTTCCTCTGCTTTAGCTATAGGAATTAACAAAACAAAAAACAATGGCGTTAAAAGACTAATTTTTCGCATGAAATAACCTGATCAAATATTCATCAACCTTCTTCTATTACCTTATTAGTTAAGATGCTGAATAACAAGACCATCTCGCATTATGTTCTTTTTCAATTTTCACAGTCGTTTATCGCTTAGTTTTAATGATTTAATATCCAGCTTCTTTCCAGGACAGACTGTTCTTTCTCTGTTTCCAGACGCGTCATCATGTCGAACATGGTTATGCCCAAATATATTTTTATTTTTAATTTGGTGCGTTCGTTTTAGTCTTGATATCAATTTCTCTAATGCCTGCGTCTGGGCTTTTGTAGGTGGCGAATTCTCCAGGTTGCCAACAAGACAAATACCAATTCCAAAGACATTGTGGTCCCAGGAATTCACAGAGACATGAGTCCCTGCTATTTGTTGCTGCCAACGAAACGTTCGCTGGACTTCGCCATCGCCCATACCGTGACCATTACCAATTACAAAGTGATAGGCAATACCGCCATAACCTTGTTTGGTGTGAAAATTATGAAATGCGTTGACAGAACCTGCCTGGGTGGCTGAATGATGTAGAACAATATATTTCC